>CAVWCJ010000006.1:300000-394136 GCA_963753465.1 uncultured Chloroflexia bacterium | reverse complement strand
ATAATGGGTGCGCTCCAAACGGAGCTGCCATTGCTGGTCTACTTGTTGTGCACGTCCTTCGATCTGTTCAAAGGCAGCCATGGATACTTCGAGTTCAGCCGGATGCATGGCATCCAGGAATATTTGGGCGACTGCAGCATCGATTTCGTTTCCGATGATGAACTGGCAGGTTTTTTCAGCCCGCTGGCTGTGTGCCTGAGCGCAGACATACGCCCAAACGCTGCCATCTTGCAAATAGCGGACTGACATTCGCCGTCCGCAGCAACCACACAGGGCAATTCCCTGAAGCAGGGCGGCACCTTCCCGGGCAGCCCCGCGCCGTTCTTGTGGTTGCCAAGTGCGATTATCGTCCAAACGCTGCCCGTTGGCCAGGAACTGGTCCCAGGAGATGTAGCCAGGATGGACATCCTTGAGAACAATTGGCCAGTCGGTCACCTTGACTTGGCGAGTGCGTCCTTTCACTCGGGGAGCTTCGCCAGGCAATATCTTGGTGCGGGTCTGGGTTTTGCCATAGACATAGGCTCCGGCATAGGCGGGGTTATGCAGGATGGCTAACATCCGTCCCTGATTTAACGGTTGCCAAATCAATTGGCCGTCTTTTGTACCGCCCCAAAAGCGGGTGGGAAAAAGGAGTTGGTTTGCATTGAAATACTGGACGACCGCGATAGCGGATCCAAACTGATCGAACAAATCAAATACCAGCCGGACGGCCTGCTGTACCTGTTCATCGGGATCCAGGATAACGTGATTGAGGGGATCATAAACCAGTCCCGAGGGTAGGCGAAAACGGAGGTCGCCTTTTTGAGCCTTCTCCAATTTTCCCCCTTGCAAACGGCAGTGCAGCCAGTGCAATTCGGCCTCGCTCATCGTGCCCTTGAATCCGAGCAGGAGACGGTCATTATACTGGTTGGGGTCGTAGATCCCTTCTTCGTCAATCACCAGAGTATTGCTCAAAGCGCAAATCTCGATCAAGCGGTACCAATCGCTGCACGAGCGAGCTAAGCGAGAGACTTCCAGGCTGAGCACTGCCCCGGCATGTCCCAGGCCGACTTCAGAAACCAGGAATTGGAAGCCATCGCGGCCGACCACAGAGGCCCCTGAATGGCCTTGATCCTGGTCGATCACCTGGATGCTTTCCTGTGGCCAGCCCAAATTGAGGGCGCGTTGTTTTAGATCATATTGTCGGGCTTTGCTGCCGGTGTTGTCGCGGACTTGAACGAGCGTAGACTGACGGATGTAGATAAAAGCCTGTCGTTCGAGATGGTCAGGCCGGATTTTGGGGTTGTTGAGGCGGTTGAACATGATCAGACTCCTGGATAACCCAGCCGGATTGATCGGCAACCCGGTTGAAAGCCAATTGCGCCATGAGTTGAATGGCGCGTTCTTTCAGATCGCGTGTCAGGGAAGTCCAAACACAAGTGGGGGTAGTGGTGATGGTGGAAGGGGAAGTGAGAACAGACATGATATGGCCTCCTCGGGGGTGGAATAGACATTGAAGTGGGGAGGGTGATCATAATTCACTCCCTGGGAGAATGGATGGATCGGGATGCTCCTGCTGAATCATGTGCTCAACCAGTTCAGCCATTTGGTGAAGGCCCTGGAAATCGAGCAGGTGCGGGATGGGGAATGACAAGGCAGATTGGCCCGGATTAGCGTAATCTGTCCCGCTCATCGCAATAGCAACATGATGGCCGTCTGGGAGACGAACAATGAGATCCGGATCCATCCCCCGGCGAATGCGGATGATCTCGACCTGCTGTCCGCAGAAGAGGATGATTCGGACGGGTTATGGTTACGAATCCCGAAGGGGATTGGGAAGAAGTGGTAGTTTGCTTTAGGCGTCCCGACAGTGCTGGACCGGCTGATCCAACAAGCCATAGCGCAGGTGCTGACGCCGATGTTCGAGGCGGGATTTTCGCCATACAGTTATGGGTTTCGCCCCGGACGAAGTGCGCATCAAGCCGTGCAGAAGTCCCAGGAATACATCCAAGCAGGCTACGACTGGGTGGTGGATATTGATCTGGAGAAGTTCTTTGACCGGGTCAACCACGACATGTTGATGGCAAGGGTGGCACGAGAGGTGAAAGACAAATGCGTGCTGAAACTGATCCGAGCCTACCTGGAGAGTGGTGTCATGGTGAATGGGGTAGTGATGGAGACGGAAGAAGGGACACCGCAAGGCGGACCGTTGTCGCCGTTACTGTCCAACATCATGCTGAACGACTTGGATAGGGAACTGGAAAAGCGCGGGCATAAGTTTGTGCGCTATGCAGACGACTGTGCGCCACGAAGGCTCATAGAGAAAGGAGGAAGCAGAGCCGTGCTGTACGAAAGATGAGGGAGGGCCCCTCGGAGTTGCCATACAGGTGGAGGCTTCAAACCACCGTAAGCGGCTGTGGCCAAAAGCCATGGTCGTGAGCGTTACGGAAAAGGCAGAGCCAAGACTCTGTCAGGTGAGTGTGATGGAGACGAACACAAGTGAATCGCTGATAAAGTGTCGAAAGCGTAGGGAAGCCATCAAAACCAGGTAGAGTTGTTGACCTGGGATAAGTCTGGAAGAAACCTGTTTACTGACCAGACGGTGACCGGCATGAAGGCGACGTGAACATCACACAGGCTTTGGTACGGAACGTGGGAACCTACGACTCCGATGCTAATGGAAAAATCCAAGCGGAAACCCCGCAAGGATGAAAGTACAAATGCGGAGTATAGGGGCGGATCAACCTGTAGTAGCGAAGAACCCACTAAAAAGGTGGCGGAGCGAAGAGGTTGAGTTATCCTGTTTTGAAGATGTGTCAACTACTGCAAAGTAGGAGGAGCCATGGACAAAACGAAGCCGTATGATATTCCCAAACAAACAGTGTGGGAAGCATACCAGCGAGTCAAAGCGAATAAAGGAGCGGCTGGAATAGATGATGAAACGATCGAAAAGTTCGAAGAAGATCTGAAAGGCAATCTGTATAAGATCTGGAATCGGATGTCTTCAGGGAGCTACTTTTCCCCGCCGGTTAAAGCAGTGGAAATACCGAAGAAAAGCGGAGGGACCAGAATCTTGGGGATACCGACCGTTTCAGACCGCATTGCGCAAATGACAGTCAAGATACACTTTGAACCGAAGGTGGAGCCCTACTTTGAGGCAGACTCCTACGGATACAGACCAGGGAAATCGGCTGTCGAAGCGGTAGGAATAACGCGAACGAGATGCTGGCGCTACAACTGGGTGCTGGTATTTGACATCAAGAAGCTGTTTGACCGGATCGATCACGAACTGTTGATGAAAGCGGTAAGGAAACATACAGACAGTCCGTGGGAGATTCTCTATATTGAGAGGTGGCTAAAAGCGCCCTTCCAGATGCAGGATGGAACCATGATCGAACGAACCGCTGGAACCCCTCATGGAGGGGTGATTTCCCCGATATTGGCGAATCTATTCATGCATTATGCCTTTGACCAGTGGATGAGCAGAGAAAACGCACGAAATCCGTGGGCAAGGTATGCTGATGATGCAGTAATCCATTGTCGAACGAAAGAGGAAGCTGAAGCCTTACTGACAAAACTAGAGGAACGGCTGAAACAGTGCGGATTGGAAATGCACCCAGAGAAAACCCGGATCGTGTACTGTAAGGATGATGATCGAAGAGGGGATTATCCAGTAACGGCCTTTGATTTTCTTGGCTATACCTTTCGGCCAAGAAGATCAAAGAATCGCTGGGGAAAATATTTTATCAATTTCACACCAGCGGTAAGCAACCAAGCCTGCAAAGCAATGAGACAAACCATCCGAGGTTGGCGCATGCAACTGAAATCGGACAAAGAGATCGATGACCTTTCGAAGATGTTCAACAAGATCATCCGAGGCTGGGTCAATTACTACGGCCACTTCTATAAATCGCAACTCTATCCAGTGTTACGCCATATCAATGATGCGCTGATCCTATGGGCGCGGCGGAAATACAAGAAATTGGCGCGGCACAAAATCAGAGCAATTTATTGGATGGGACGACTGGCGAGAAATCTGCCTGAATTGTTTGTTCACTGGCAGATGGGAATTCTGCCTTCGGCTGGATAATGGGAGCCGGATGAAGCGAAAGTTTCATGTCCGGTGTGCGCCGTGAGGCACGTTGTCACATTCCTGGCATAGTCAGGAAGGATTTAAAGGAGGTTCTTAGGTCAACAGCTAACCCAATGTCGAAAAGATAGAAGGAACAAGAGCATGCTGTCAAAAGCATGGCTGCCGGAAGACGTTGTACGACAGGCCAGTGCAGACCTGATTGGCATGGTGAAAGCTGGATTGCCTGAATCCCAATCTCCACCCGGTGCTAATGACCACCCATCGGAACAACGTCTGATTACCGATGATCTCTCGTGTAGAGGTATGAACCGGAGGCTTCTACACCTTTGCGAGGGACCGATTGACCAATGAGGTCAAGCAAGGAGATGAATGGGACACCTAACCCAATCTCGGACGTGTGACAACGATGTACCGCGGGATCGCCTACAGGGTGCGAACCCCATGGTGACGGAGCCATCATAGTAGTCAGGGCGCAGGAAAACTGCGTACAAGGCGAAGGATGGCAGGTGATTGAACGAATTCGGAACGAGAGGTATGCGAAATGCAAAACGCCGAAACGATTCTGAATATCGTGCGAGAACGCGGCATGCAAGGACTGCCACTGGAACGGGTGTATAGAATGCTGTACAACCCTGAACTCTATCTGCGTGCGTATGCTCGGTTGTATGCCAACAAAGGAGCGATGACGCCGGGAACAACCTCGGAAACAGTGGACGGCATGACCACACGGAAGATTGAGCAAATTATTAACGACTTGCGGTATGAACGCTATCGCTGGTCACCAGTTCGACGGATTGAAATTCCCAAGAAGAAAAGTGGAAAGAGGCGCCCACTGGGCCTACCCACCTGGTCTGATAAGCTGCTGCAAGAAGTTATTCGCTCAATTTTGGAAGCTTACTATGACCCCGGCTTCAATAAACACTCTCATGGCTTCCGATTAGGTCGAGGCTGCCACACAGCACTCTGTGAAATACGGGAGAACTGGACAGGTACAAAATGGTTCATCGAAGGAGACATTCGCGGATACTTCGACAACATTAACCACATGAAGTTGTTGGAAATTCTGAGAGAACAAATCCACGATAACCGATTTCTGGAACTGATTCGACGTTTACTCCAAGCCGGATATTTAGAGCAATGGCGTTATGGGGTAACACTGAGTGGCGCACCTCAGGGAGGTGTTTTATCACCGCTACTTTCCAATATCTACCTGGATAAATTGGATCAGTTTGTTGAGCAGGAGTTACTCCCGACCTATAATCAGGGCAAGCGCCGGAAAGAAAACCAATATTACAAAGCACTAATGCTCAAAGCGAGGCGATACCAAGTCAAAGGCAGAATGGAAGAGGCGCAGGCATTGCGACTTCAAGCGCGCGAGCTTCCTTCTCAAGATACCCATGATCCGACCTACCGACGCTTACATTATTGTCGTTATGCTGATGATTTCCTTCTCGGCTTTGCTGGTCCCAAGAACGAAGCAGAAGAAATCAAGGGCCGAATTGGAGCGTACCTGGCAGAAACACTTAAGCTGGAGCTCTCCTTGGAGAAAACCCTGATTACTCATGCAACAGACCATGCCGCTCGTTTTCTCGGTTATGAGATCGTCAGCCAACACGCAAACGACAAACTGGACTATCGCAAACGCCGGAGTGTCAATGGGCATATCGGCTTGCGTATCCCCCTGGATGTGCTTAAAGAGCACTGTGCCCGATACATGCGACGAGGAAAGCCAGACCAACGCCCCATAATGGCCGCCGATGACGACTACACCATTCTCAGCCAGTATCAAACGGAATTTCGAGGGGTAGTCAACTACTATCTTCTGGCTCACAACGTTGGCTGGCTGAACAAGTTGCAATGGGTGATGGAAACTTCATTGCTCAAAACACTTGCTGAAAAACATCGGTCAACCGTATCAAAAATGGCACAAAAATATCGTGCACAGACTAAGACCCCCTCGGGGCCACTGAAATGTTTTCGAGTAGTTGTAAAGCGGGACGAGGGAAAGAAACCTCTGATTGCACAATTCGGGGGGATACCGCTCCGGCGCCAAAAAGAACCAGTCCTGGTCGACCAAGAAATCACACATTGGCGCTATGACCGCAATGAGCTAGTTCGACGACTTTTAGCCGATGAATGTGAAATCTGTGGCAGCACGGAAAACGTTGAAGTTCACCACATACGCAAATTGGCAGACCTCAATTCACGGGGACGTAGTGAAAAACCCCTTTGGCAACAGATCATGGCAGCCAGACGGCGGAAAACTTTGGTGGTGTGTAAAATCTGCCATGCGGCGATCCACGCTGGAAAGCCCACTCGGCAGCGCGTTCACGATAAATCACTGGAGAGCCGTGTGCGGTGAAAGACTGCAAGCACGGTTCGGAGAGGGGCAGTCGGAAAAGTGCCAAACTAATCTGGTAACTCGTCGGCTGCCTACTCTACTCTGAGAGAGCCCGAGGGTGAAATTCCCTCGGGCCACTCACCGCAACATCTACGTGAAAACGCAGCGAGCCGGGGAACGGGTGATGGAAAGCGTGAAGAAGTATCTGGAAAAGAAGTTGAAGTTGAAAGTCAACCCGAAGAAAAGCAGGGTGGAACGAGCGAAACGGGCGAAATTCCTGGGGTTCAGTTTCTACACACGCAAGGGAGAAGTATTGGTCCGCATTGCGAACCGGGCAAAGGAACGCTTTATGGAGAAGGTACGACACCTGACCAGGCGAACCCGCTCGGGCAAGCTGGAAGACATCGTGAGCGAGATCAACTGCTACAGCCGGGGCTGGATAGCCTATTATCGGTTGGCGGATACCCCGAGCGTGTACGAAGGGCTGGACCAGTGGATTAGACGGAGACTGAGACAGATGCTTTGGAAACGCTGGAAGCGAGGGAAGACGCGCTACCGGGAACTGGTGAAACTTGGAGTTCCTGCGGAGCGAGCCGCACTTGGAGCCATCGGGAGAAGTCCCTGGCACATGTCCCAATCGCCCGTAATAAACGAGGCCCTGAGTAATGCCTATTGGCAGAACACAGGGCTGGAAAGCATTGCAAAACGATACTTCAAACTGCGTTATTCTTATTGAACCGCCGGATGCGGACCCGCATGTCCGGTGGTGTGAGAGGGGGCGGCTAGCCGCCGCCCTCTACTCGATTTCATGGGATTGAGCGGGTTATTTTTATTTCCTGCCCTGGCGGTAGGCGCGCGGGGTCATGCCCACTTCACGCTGGAAGGTCCGGCTAAAATGTGCGCTTTCGGAGAAACCGCAGGCCAGCGCGACCTGGATGATCGAAAGGTCGGAGGTTTCCAGCAGCTCGCGTGCCTGGCGGATGCGGTAGCGGCGCAGGTAGGTCATCGGGGTGATGCTCAGTTCCTGACGAAAGCAATCGGTCAAATAGTCAGCGCTGATGCCGACGTGCCGGGCGATGTCCTCCCGGGTCAGCCCTTCGGCATAGCGGGTATGAATGCAGGCCGTGGCCTGCCGGACGAGTTGCTGGGTTGCCCTGCCCAGGGTGTGCTGGCGAGACAGCGCCGCCTCGATCCGGCTGAGCGTTTCAGCTGAATTGAATAATCCCTTGCTTAAGATAGCCGCGACGCCGCGATTGCAGCGTTCGATATCCGCTTCTGACAGCAGGTGCGCCGTCAGGACGATGACCGGGATATTCCGCAGCGTCTCCTGTGCCTGGAGGGCATCCAGCACGGCAAACCCATCCATCACCGGCATCATCAGGTCGAGCAGGATGAGATCCGGCCGGGTTTGGCTGATCACATCCAATGCTTCGCGCCCGTTGCGGGCAGTGATCGCCTGGCAGCCGATTTGACGGACCAGCCGGCTGTGTAGGTCCAAAATGGCGGGGTCATCGTCCACAACCAGCACGGTGTGCTGCCTGCCTTCCAGCCCGCAGTAGTGGGCTAGCTCCTCAGCAAGCTGCTCGGGCCGCAGGGGCTTGTGCAGGTAGTTCAGTTCCAATAACTCCCCCCGATCGTGCTCGACATCCAGCGAGTACGCCAGGACTGGGATATGCTCCGTAGCTGGCTGCCTTTTGAGCATTCCGATGATCGCCCAGCCTTCCCGCGCGGCCAGGTGATTTCCAAGGACCAGGGCAGCCGGTGGTGCGGCAATCACATCCGACAGCCATTCGATTTCTTCGTCCACCTGGTAAATGCGCAGGTTAAAGCCGCGCTCCTTTAAAAACGCACTGAGCTGATCAGCCGGGTCAGTGTGCTCGGTCAGCACCACCACGGAGTTTGCCGGAGTAGAGAGAGGCGAGGCCAGGCTGGAGTGCGAGGCTGTTGCCGAGAGGATCGGCAGGGTAAAGAAGAAGGTCGAGCCGCTGCCCAGTTCACCGGGAGAGCGTACCCCGATGCTGCCCCCGTGCTGTTCGACCAGTTGTTTTGAGATCGCCAGGCCCAGTCCCAGGCCGCCGTAGCCCGCTTGAATGGTGCTCTCGGAGCGGTAGAATTCCCGAAAGATAATCTCGCGTTCATTGGGGGGGATGCCAATTCCGGTGTCACTGACCGAAACCACCGCCTGCTGGCCCGTCACGGCCAGGTTTAAGACCACCCGGCCGCCTGGGGTGAACTTCACCGCATTGCTGACCAGGTTGAGCGTCACCTGCCGCAGGCGGGTCCGGTCGCCGATGACCAGCGGTCCACGCGGCGGGAGTTGTGCAAGCCATCCCAGGCCCTTCTCGCGGGCCAGCTGTTCGCCAATTTTTGCAGCCACCCCCAAGACCTCGGTCAGGTCGAGCGGCTCGCGCAGAATCCTCAACTGACCGGCCTCACTGCTCGCCAGGTCGAGCACGTCCCCGATCAGTCGGGCAAGATGCTGGGCGCTGATATTGATCTGCTCGATATCCCGCAGGGCGGCTCCGGAGAGCTCCGGCTGTTCGCGTAAAACCATCTCGCTCAGGCCAACGATCAAGCTGAGCGGGGTGCGCAGCTCATGACTGACCATCGACAGGAAGCGGCTTTTCAGGCGGTTGGCCTCTTCAGCCAGCTGGCGGCCTTCGAGCGCGTCCCGGTAAAGCTGGCTGGCGCGCAGCGCGGCAGCCAGATTGTGCACGATCGCCGCGCACAATTCGAGATTTGTCGCACTGAGGGCAACGAAGCCGTTCGTCTGCTCGTCGATCTCCAGTGGCAGGAGAACCAACTGGAAGGCGGAGTCGGACGGGTACAGACCCTGCGGGGGAAATTCGCGGGTGGAAAACTGCGGCCCCGCCATGCGCTCGCCCAGGCCTGCGCCAAGCAGGATGGTGTAATGAGACAGCGGATCGTCCTCACGCGGCGCGTACAGGGCCACCAATGCATGCTGGAATCCCAGCTGGGGCAGGTGCTGCGCCAGGATGCTGGTGGTATCGGAAATATCCAGCGCAGCCAGCAATTGGGAGGTCATCAGCCCCAGCCGGTTGGATGTCTCCATGTGCCGCAGCAGAGTATCGTTCGCCTGGCGCTGGGCAATCTCGGTGATGACCAGGCGGGCGCGGTCGACCAGCGTGTCGGCAAAACCAGGTTGTGTGCCCTCTTGCACGGAGAGCAGGTTGGGCAGGCCGCGGCGCAGTGTAGAAAATGCCGCGTGCCAGGCGTAAGCCTCCTCGCCCTGCGCTTCGACCCATTCCACGAGACGCTGCAGGGCAGCATCGAAGCGGGCTGGATTATGATGCACCAGGCTGGACCGAAATGCACGGACCAGTTCCAGACACAGCGTTTCAATTTCATCGCGCGAGCTGTGCTGGGCCTCCACCGCGGCGGCCTCCGCCATCAGGCCGGCCAGGGCGATCTGGACGGTTTCAGGCTCCTGGGAGGATGAAGGCGCCAGGGAGGCGACGGGAGTACTCTCCGGGCGGCAGCCGCACGACTGGCGGATCACCAGCTGGGTTGCCACGCGTATGCCTTTCTCATCCATCCTGCGGCCGTTGATCCCCTCCAGCAGCGAAAGCACAGACTGGTACCCCAGGGTGAAGGTCGGATGCCGGACGGTGGTGAGCAAAGGGCTTTGCGATCGCGCTTCAAGAATATCGTCAAAACCGATCACGGCGACATCCTCGGGGATGCGTCTGCCGGAAAGGCGCAGCACTTCCATCGCCCCAAGACCCGACAAATCGTTGCTGGCGATCACGGCGGTGAACGGCGCACCCTTGTCGAGAATGCACTGCATGGCGGAGCGCCCATCCTCGCGGCGGTGTTCGCCAAAGGCGATCAGGCGCTCATCCTCCTGGAGACCCGCCTCACGCAGGGCCTCCCGGTAGGCAGCCAGCCGTTCAGCGCTGTCACCGCCGCGCCCTTTCTTCCCACCTATAAAAGCGATCTGGCGATGCCCGTGCTGCAGGAGATGATCGAACGCCTGGCGGATGCCGCCGGCATTGTCCACGGCGACGAGCGGTCCTGGTTTTTCGGCGGTCGTCAGGACGATGGGGTACCCGGAGCGGATCAGGTCCTGCACATATTCAAATTGTGAATCCGAGAGATCGTCGGGGATGATGATCAAGCCGCTTGCATTCCAGGGTCCGACCGGAATAAAGTCCATGTCCGCGCCGGACACCGACCAGGCCGTCCGGCTGGCGCGGCGGACTCCCGGGGAGGGAGATGCCGCAGCCGATGAGCAGATTGCAGTCGTGTTCACGCGCCGCCGCACAAACCCCCTGGAGCAGGGCGTGAGTATAGTTATCGATGGTGGTTCCCTCATAAACCGACCACGTGGAGAGAAACCCGATGGTGGGACGCGTACGAGCCTTAGGGTGCATAAGCGGTCAGGAACCTGCTGAAAGCGGTGGTCAGCGGCTCCTCCCTGCAGCCTGACAGGGAAGAGGCAAGCCTTTGTAAAGAAGAGTATAACATACCGCTTTCCGCATTGTATTTCCCGGTGCAGAATGGCCTTCACGAATCCGGGAACTGCGGGCCCCATTTTTCCATGAAGACCGCCCAGGCTGCCGTGGGGCATTGAAAATTTAAGGGTGCTGCCGGCTTGTGGGATATGCGCGTAAAAATATGATTAAAATACCCACCCTAGATGAACATGGGGAATCGATCGTTTTTCCTGCCGGATCCCCCAGGTACCGCAGAGGGACCGTTTCAGCTTTTTTCCCCTACCGCCTTGGCCGCCGCGGCTGAGCGGGTATGCACATCGAGCTTCTCGAAGATGGCCTTGAGATGGCGCTTGACAGTATTGGTGGTAATGACCAGCTTCTCGGAGATTTCCTTGTTGGTCATCCCCTGGGCCAGCAGGTCGAGCACTTCACGCTCCCTTTCGGTCAGATTGCTCAACTCGCCGCGCGGACGGCGGGAAGCACGCGCCTCCTCGACCACACGGCGGAAGGCGGCCCGGTCGAAAGACTGCTTTTCGAGGTAGGCATATATGGACTGTTCGGCGTAGGCACGCTGAATGTCCTCGGAGGAGGCCACGCCGCTGACCACGATGGTGGGCAAGTTGTTTGCCCGGGTCCGGGCCAGGAGCTGGTAGCCCTCAAGGTTCTGTGCCTCCGTGGGGGAATTCCATACCGCGGCCAGGGGACCGGCCAGGGAGAGGTCGATGACGGCCAGGGCAAACTTCTCCCGGCGCAGGCAGCCGAGCGCTTCGCCAAAGCTGACACACAGGCGGACCTGGTACCCGGCATCAGCGAGCAGTTCATTCAGGATGCTGCGCCAGCCGGCGTCGTCCTCCACGACCAGGGCTTTCCCATGGGTGCCTTTGTCGGACGAGGCGGCTTCATCCCCTGCAGGAGTAGACGCCTTCGTATTTGCTGCAGGCTCAAGGTCGGTCACAAGCGGCGCACTGGCCAGGGCGCGGGCGACGGTCTCGCGGAACCGGCCGCGGTGGAAATTCTCCTTGCGCAGAAAGGTGAAGGCATTGTATTCGGTCAGGACGGATACAGCCAGCTCGACAGTGGCAAAACCGGTCAGCAGGATCGTCCGGCAGCTGGGGTCCAGTCGGCGCACGGCATCCAGCACGCGCAGGCCGTCATAGTTGTTGTGGTCATCGGCCGAAAGGGACAGGTCGACCACGGCCAGGCGGTGGGGCTGGTTCTTGAGGAGGAGCTTGGCTTCCTCCAGGTCACTGGCCACATCTACCTCCAGGCTGCAGTCGGCCAGGATTTCGCTCAGGATCTGCTGCCAGGAATGGTCGTCCTCAACGACCAGTGCGCGCAGGATCGGCGGGGTCATGCTTTCTCCTCGGCACGCGGTAGGCGCAGGTTAAAGATGGTCCCGTGGACGCCGTCGCTCTCCACGCTTACCGAACCGCCCAGGCGGGTCATCAGGGTCTTGACCCACCACAGGCCGAAGCCCAGCTTCCCGGGACGGGTGCTGGCCCGGCCGGAAAAGTTGAGTTCGAAGATGCGGTCGTGAAGCTCCGGGGGGATTCCCGGGCCGCTGTCACTGATGGTCAGTTCGACCCAGCCGCCGTCCGCAGAGCCGCGGATAGCGATCACCCCCTCGCCGCGCATGGCATCGGCAGCATTCTCGAGCAGGTTGGTGAAGACAAAAGTCAGGCTCTGCCCGCCAGCCATCACGACCGGCAGGTGGTCCAGGCCCTCGGTCTGGATACGAATGCCGGGCGGCAGGTTGGCAGCGCGGATGGCGTCCACCACTCGGGCGGCCACGTAGACCGGCTCCAGGCGGATCGGGCGCAGGTGCGACAGGTTGTCGCGCACCGACTGCATGGCCTCGGCGGCGCAGCGTTCGATCTCGTTCAGGTTGTTGGCCAGGTAGGGGTCGGCTTCCAGCGCCGGGCGGCATTTATCTTCGATGTTCTGCACGCGGACCGGGATGGTGCCGACTTTGTTGTTCAGGTGGTGCAGCAGGTTGGAGGCGATGTCGCCTACAGCGGCAAAGGTCTCGGCCACCGAGCGCTGTTCCTGGGCAGAGCGCAGTGCCTGCTGGCGGCTTTCGTTCTGCACGGCCAGCACAACGTAATGTGCCAGGAAGGTCAGGACTTTCTTGTCCCAGTCCGATTCGGCGAAGCGTCCCGGGTCGTCACTGGAGGAGTAGACGCTGAACGCGCCGATGGGAGGGCTCTCGTCCCCGGTCATCAGCGGGACGACAAGGGCGCGTGCCCATTTCTGGGATTTGGCCAGGTCGGGGCGGTTAAAGCGCGGGTCGCTGGTCAGGTCGTTGGCGACCACCGGTGCCCGCTCCAGGACGGCCTGTCCCGCCAGACTCCCGTGCAGCGGGGCGCGCTCAGCATGCTGGTACTCGCCGCTGGCTGCCTGGCGCACCAGCTGCTCCCCCTGGAGGGTCCAGATCACGCTGGTCGAGGCATTGAGCAGCTTGCAGGCAGTTCCGGTCAGGTGGGCCAGCACCTGCTGGCAGGGCTGGACCAGAAGTAATTGAGCCACTTCCTGCAGGGTGTCCAGCAGGCGCACCTCCTGGATGGCTGTGACCGCATAGGTAGCCAGGGACTGGAGCATGTGGCTGTCGTTCTCGCTGAAGGCTCCTGCTTTGGGACTCTCAAGATTGAGCACGCCTTCCAGCCTCCCGCTGGCATTGATCAGCGGCACGGCCAGCTCGGAGCGCATCTCCAGGGCTGCATCCAGCGGATAGTACATCTTCGACCAGGGTTCAGCGCCCAGATCGGGGATCAGGATCGGCTGGCGGGAGCGCGCCACCCAGCCCATGATGCTGTTTGCATCGAGCGGCAGGGCTTCGACCATTGGCCGGGAGAGGTGCTCCCCGGCAATGGCTCGCGTGATCAAGGTATGCCCGCTTTCATCCATCAGGCGGAAGATGCCGTACTGGGCATTGGTGACCTCGAGTGCCAGCTGCAGGATGGATTCGAGCGTCTCTTCCAGGCGGAGTCTGGAGGAAATGATCATTCCCGCCCGGTGGAGGCGCTGGAGCTCCTCCTCTTTGCGGGTCAGGTCGCGGCGCATACCGGTCTGGCGGCGGGAGTGGTAGATGGCCATGGCGGCCTGGTTGACGAAGTTGCCCAGCATAAGCAGCTCAAGACGGTTGAACTCGCGTTCCTTGTGCAGGTAGACGTAGAGCACGCCTACGGCACGGTCGGCGACGATCAGCGGATAGCAGGCTACGGCTTTGATGCCCAGCGCGGCGTAGCGCGGGTGGACGTCCAGGTCGGGTTCTTCGTAGGAAATGACGCTGCGCCGCTGCTGGATGGCGCGCGCCCCGATTCCCTGTGGCCGTGGAGCATCATCCGGTCGGGTCGACCCGCTTGGGGCGTGACGATTGATGGCCCCGGCGGAGACGCGCGACTCAGGCTCGAAGGCGCCGCGCTCCTCGTCGTAGGTATAAATAACCGCGGATGACCCCGGTACGACGCGGATCGCGCTCTCCACGATCAGCTGCAGGGTGACATCGCTGCTGGCGACATCACCCGGGGCGAGGCGGTTGACCGTGGTGCCGATCTGGTTGAGGCTCGCCAGCGCCTCCAGCAGGCGGGGGTCGGTCTCGGAGGGAGGACTCTTTCGGGGGCTCATCGATCATCCATCAGAAAATTCATCTCTGTACGTCACAAAGATTGTAACACGCGCGACGTGCGCATGACCCGGTACACTGAACAAACCAAACGGAACAGTTCCATGCAGCCCTGCCGAGATCGCGCCTGGATCCCGCGGCGATCTCCGGCTATGGGAGAGGCCGAGGGGTTGCCTCGGCCTCTTTGTCGTGTCCGCTTATCAAAGATCCCACCCCAGCATTGATCAGGACTAAATATCGTAGTACAGGGTGAATTCGTAGGGATGCGGGCGCAGGCGAACGGGGTCAAGCTCGTTCTGGCGCTTGTAGGTGATGTAAGCCTCGAGCACGTCGGCTGTGAAGACATCACCCTTGAGCAGAAACTCGTGATCTGCCTCGAGGGCATCCAGCACTTCACCCAGCGAGCCGGGGACCTGCTTGACTTTTGCGGCTTCCTCAGGGGGCAGGGAGTACAGGTCCTTATCCATCGGTTCGCCCGGGTCGATCCTGTTCTGGATCCCATCCAGGCCGGCCATCATCAGCGCTGCAAAGCACAGGTAGGGGTTGCAGGAGGGGTCAGGGGCGCGGAACTCGATGCGTTTGGCCCTGGGGCTCTTGGAATAGACCGGGATGCGGCAGATCGCCGAGCGGTTGCGCTGAGAGTAGGCCAGGTTCACCGGTGCTTCGAACCCGGGCACCAGGCGGCGGTAGGAATTCGTCGTGGGAGCCGCCAGAGCCAGTAGAGCTGACGAATGCTTGAGCAGGCCGCCGATGTAGTATTTCGCTGCATCCGAGATTTGAGCGTAACCGGATTCATCGTAGAAGACGTTTTTCTCGCCTTTCCACAAGCTCTGATGGACATGCATGCCTGAGCCGTTGTCGCCAAAGAGCGGCTTGGGCATGAAGGTGGCCGTCAGGCCGTTCTGCCGGGCCACGTTCTTGACAAAATACTTATACTTCATGACACTGTCTGCCATGACGGTCATGGCGTTGAAATGCATGTCGATTTCAGCCTGCCCGGCAGTGGCAACCTCGTGGTGATGAACTTCAATCATTACGCCTGCGGCCTCCAGTGCCATTACGATCTTGCTGCGCACATCCTGCTGAGTATCCGCCGGTGGTACCGGGAAATAACCGCGCTTGGGAGGAATTTGAGCGCCCAGATTGGGCTTGAGGTCCTCACCGCTTTTCCACCAACCTTCCTCGCTGTCGATATAGTAGAAGGATGAGTTGGTGCCTCCCCCGTAGCGCACATCGTTGAAAAGGAAAAATTCCGCTTCAGGTCCCCAGTAGCTCTTGTCCGCCAGGCCTGTCTGTTTAAGGTAGGCCTCGGCCTTGCGTGTCACGAAGCGTGGATCACGTGTGTACGGCTGCCGCGTCACCGGGTCATAAACGTCGCAGATCACCACCAGGGTGGGTACTTCCAGGGCCGTATCGATGAAAGCAGTATCCGGGTCAAGCATCAGGAGCATGTCCGACTCATGGATTTCCTGAAAACCACGGATGGAGGAGCCGTCGAATCCGATGCCCTCCTCGAAGAGCTCCTCGGTAAGCTCACGGACCGGAATGCTGAAGTGCTGCCAGGTGCCGGGAAGGTCGACGAAGCGCAGGTCGACCATTTTAACATTTTTCCCCGTCGCAACTACTTCTTTAGCTGTCTTGCCCATTTTGTTTTCTCCTTCCTTTGGATTATCCTATGAATGCTGTTGTCTGAATGATTATAAGGTGGGGAAATATCACAGTCCATTACCCATTTGGGTAATTGAGAGGCTATCGATCCCTCGTCCCCAGCACTTGAGTGGCAAAGGGTCTGGAGGAGGGGGGAACCACTGGAACAAAATCGATGAACCGGGGCCGGAGTAGACCTCAGTTCATCATCAGTGGGGAGATGGTAATAAAGCGAAAATAACAGCTGAGGCTACCCTTGCCTAATGGCGGGGCATTATGGCAGGAGCCGGAAAAGGGGCTAAGCGCTGAGCTCGGTGATTTCCGCCATCCGGCGGGCATCAATGTCGCCTTCGTACATCAGCGCCTCCCAGCCGCGCTCGCCGGTGCGGATGCGGACAACCTCCTCAACCGGGTAGATAAAGATGATGCCGTCTCCGCGGCTGCCGGTGTAGGCAGCCTGTTTGATCGTCTCGATCGTTTTCTCGACGTTGTGGTCGCTGAGCACGATGTTGAGCTGGACGCGCGGCAGCATGTCGACCTGGTAGGTGCCACTGCGCCCGGTCAGGGTGACCCCTCCTCCGCGACCGTGCCCGTGGACCTCCACGACGTTCAGGCCGACGATGCCGATCCGGCGCAGAGCATCCTTGACATCCGACAATTTTTCTTCCCGAATGAAAGCCTCGATCTTTTTTGTCATTGGAACCTCCCGGCTATGCATATGCCTGCTCACCATGCTCGCTGATGTCCAGGCCGACTTCCTCCTCGACGTCCGAGACGCGCAGGCCGATAGTCTTGTCGAGCAGTTTCGCTATCCCGTAGGTCACTCCGAAAGCGAAGACGACGACTACGAGCACCGCGACAAGCTGGATAAGCAATTGTGCTGGATTCCCGTAGAACAGGCCGTTGGCGCCCGCCGGGTTGACTGCCTTGGAAGCAAACAGCCCCGTCGCCAGCGCGCCCCACAAGCCGCCCATGCCGTGGCAGGCCCACACATCCAGGGATTCGTCCAGGCTGAGTTTCTGGCGCAGGCGAATGGCGTAATAGCTGATGGGCGCTGCAGCGGCTCCGATCGCCACCGCCGCCAGGGGGGTGACATAGCCGGAGGCGGGTGTGATTGCCACCAGCCCGACCACGGCCCCGGTCACAATCCCCAGAACGCTGGGTTTGTCCTCCCGCCAGCTCAACAGCATCCAAACCAGGCCGGCGGAGGCGGCTGCCGTGTTGGTGGTGACCAGGGCGTTCACAGCCAGGCCATTGGCTGCCAGGGCACTGCCGCCGTTGAACCCGAACCAGCCAACCCAGAGCAGCCCGGCGCCCAGCACGCTGTAAGGAATGTTGTGCGGCTCAAAGGGCCGGTTTCCGAACCCCTTGCGCGCTCCGATCACCAGGGCAAAAGCCAGTGCGGAGAAGCCCGCGGCAACGTGCACCACCGTCCCACCGGCAAAATCCAGTGCACCCAGCCGGTGAAGGAAACCGCCTGCTCCCCAGACCCAGTGTGCCACCGGGTCATAGACGACCGTAGCCCACAGCAGGGTGAAGAGGATGAATGCCTTGAACCGCACGCGTTCCACAAAAGAGCCGGTGATCAGCGCCGGGGTGATGACGGCGAACATCATCTGGAAGGCAGCAAAAGCCATGGCGGGAATGGTCGGGCCATAATCGGGATTGGGGCTGGAGGTGACATGCGCCAGGCCGAGAAAGTTCAATCCGCCGATCAGGCCGGCCTTGTCCTGGCCGAAGGCCAGGGTGAAGCCAAACAGCACCCACTGGATGCTGATCAGTCCAATGACGATGAAACTGAGGTTGAGCGTGGAAAGGATGTTCTTTTTCCGCACCATGCCGCCGTAGAAGAAAGCCAGGGCCGGGGTCATCATCAGGACCAGGGCCGAAGCAATCAACACCCAGGCGGTGTCACCCGAGTTGATATTCATACCGAACCTCCTCCTTTTATTGGCTACCCTTATTTTAGAGATTAGGCAGGTTTTCTCCCATTACCCATTGGGGTAGTTTTTTGGAAAGATTTAATAATAAATCGGATGGTATCCGACCACTCCGGCCTTTGATTGACCCAAATGGGTCATGTACAGGTTGACATGAAGGCTCGCATTCGCTCTTCGGGCTTACTCAGGCAAGGCCCGGCAACGAATCGAGTCCTTGGCTGTATAATGGATTCGTGAGTCCAAACGGGTTTGGAGGCAATTCCAGTATTCAGATCTTTATACAAGGTGGGTCAAATGCCAAAATCTAAATCCCTCCAAAAATTTCGGTCATGGAAATATGCTGCCAATCGATTGGCAGGCACTTTGATTTGTGCGGTGATTCTCACCTCATGCCAATCAGGACCAAGGGGAACCACCGCATCGGTTGTCATCTCCAATTATTCCATACAGCCCATACCCCCAGAAACGGTAAACCACTTATCCTTAGTGTCCTCGTCCAGTTTATCCGCTGGGTGGAAATCCTATACGAACTCCAACGATGTCACCGGAATAGCAATCGATACTAGCGGCGATCCGTGGACTGTAGGGCGAGGGGGAGTTGTCCATTGGTATCCACAACAGGGCAAGTATGAAAAATATACAACTTCGGATGGTTTGCCAGAGAATTACATCACCTCGATTGCAGTGGCGCCAAGTGGGAAAATATGGGTAGGAACATCCACCGGTTTTGTTTCTTTTTTCAGTGATCACAAGTGGACGACATTGGATGTAAAACCTGGGGATATCGTTACCGGGTTAGCGGTTGCCAGCGATGAATCCGTGTGGGCCGGATCAAATGAAGGCGTCCATGCCTTCGATGGTAAAAAATGGAAATCATATACCACCCAGCAGGGGCTACTGGACAACTATATCCAGTCGATAGCGGTCGCTTCCAACGGAACCGTATGGGCGGGCACGATAGGCGGGGTTTCCTATTTTGATGGAATAAAATGGCACAACCACCGATTGCCTACAGGCACGATTGTTTCCAGCATTGCGCAATCTCCGGATCAGACGATCTGGTTTGGCGCGGACAATTCGATCATGCATTTTGATGGCAAAGGGTGGACAACTTTTTCCCCCGACAACAATGACCGGACGGGCAGTCTGACTCACCTGGCAGTCGATCAGGAAGGGAAGGTGTGGTTTACCAGCGCGGGGTCGGGATTGACACTTTTTGATGCGGGGGAAAGCCGTTTGGTCAGTTATCCGTTTCCAGAAGTATCGTGTCTGGCGGTCGGTTCAAATGGCAGGATATGGCTGGGTGGATTTGACCGGGGGATTACTTCGTTTGATGAAATAATAGGGGAAACCTATCTGACAGGGGATGGGCCTGTGGATAATTTCATCATTTCAAGCGGGATGAGCCAGGATGGTACTTTATGGTTTGGCACGGATCAAGGGGTATCTCATTATCTCGGGGAAACATGGCAGAGTTATACGACTCAGGATGGACTAATCAATAACAGCGTTATCGCGATCGCAGCCGCCCCAGATGGTTCCATGTGGTTCGGGACCGAAAGCGGCATTTCACATTTTGATGGGACTTTTTGGACAAGCTATACCACCCAGGATGGTATTCCGGGCAATCACGTGGGCTCAATTGCCATTGCCACGGATGGAACGGTTTGGATCCTGACCGATAAGGGGCTCTCTCAATATGATGGGAGCCGTTGGATTGAAGTATTCCCACCCCTGGTAGCGGGTAGCATCAATGCGGTCGCGGCCGGCGCAGATGGCAGTGTTTGGGTCGGCGCTCAAGGGGAAGTGGCGCGTTTCTACAATCAGAAATGGATCCCGGTGAAGATTCCATTCCCGGACACTGTCTCCATGGCAGTCTCCAGCAATGGAGACTTATGGATGGGTACACAGGCATCCGGGATTTTTTATTTGGATGGTGAATTATGGCATCGAATTGCCAATGACAATGCTCAGGTCATTTCGATCGATGCGAATGGCTTGGTCGATGAGACAACCGATCAAGGGAATCGGAGGATCCCCGGTGATTTTTGGAGGACTTACACTCAGGCGGATGGGTTGTCAAGCAACGGCGTTAATGCAATTGTGTCAGGTTCGGATGGCAGCGTGTGGGTTGCGACAGACCGGGGAATTTCCTATTGGAAACAAGATCACTGGTCGTCCAATAACACACAAAATGGAGTGGATGGCAGTCTTGTTTTTACAATCCTTGAGGATGGACGGGGGATGATCTGGGCCGGTATGCCTTTGGGTGGTCTTTCCAGGTTTGGTCCGTGACCTTATCGCGGTCGTACAATGCTCTGTTGAAAAATGCTTTCCCCATAAAATATGCCAAATGACACATGGGTTGGACAAAATACCCTGCGGGCTAATAGTTCGGCAGGTACTTGTTCAGCTCCCAGCTGGTGACTTCCAGGCGGAAGTCCTCACACTCCAGCTTCTTGGCGCTGATGAAGCGCTCGCTCACGTGGGGGCCCAGGGCATTGCAAACCACTTCATCCTGCTCCATGGCGCGCAAGGCCTGGTTGAGCGAGCCGGGCAGGATATCCAACGAAGACTGCCCTTTTTCGGCCAGGTATATGTTTTCCTCGGTGGCTTCGGGGACGGTCAGCTTGCGGCGGATGCCGTCCAGGCCGGCGGCCAGCATGACCGTGAAAGCCAGGTAAGGGTTGCACGAGGGATCCGGGCAGCGCAGTTCCAGGCGGGTCGCTTCGGGCACCGCGGCGCGCGGCACGCGGATCAACGCAGAACGGTTGATGCGCGCCCAGCTGATGTACACCGGAGCTTCGTATCCAGCCACCAAGCGCTTGTAGGAATTTACCAGCGGCGCCAGCACCGCGCACATGCCGCGGGCATGCGCCAGCTGCCCGGCGATGAACTGTTTGGCAACCTCCGACAGCCCGTGTGGATCGCCTGGATCGGAAAAGGCGTTCCTGAGGTTGGCTTTGTAGACCAGACTCTGGTGGACATGCATGCCCGAACCGTTGATGCCGCGCACCGGCTTGGGTAGGAAAGTGCAGTACAGCCCGTTCTGCTGGGCAATGACCTTCAGCGCCACGCGCAGGGTCACGGCGCTGTCCGCAGTGGTCAGCGCATCCGAATAGCGGAAGTCGATCTCATGCTGGCCGGGCGCGCCTTCATGGTGCAGGGCCTCCACTTCCAGGCCCAGCGCTTCGAGGATGTTGGTCATCTGGCGGCGCAGGCCGGCGGCCATGTCGGAGGGGGCGTCGAAGTAACTGGCCAGGTCATGCGGTTCGGGCGGGAGCAGGCTGCCGTCTGCGTGCGGCTTGAGCAGGAAAAACTCCAGCTCCGGCCCGGTGTTGAAGCAGAACCCCATTTCCTCGGCAGCTGCCAGGGCCTGGCGCAGGACACCGCGCGGGTCACCCGGGAAAGGCTGGCCTTCAGGGGTGTAGACGTCACAGATCAGGCGGGCGGTGGCGTCCTCTCCGCTCAACCAGGGGATGACGGCAAAGGTGGAAACGTCGGGGCGCAGGTGCATGTCGCTCTCGGCGATGCGGGCAAAGCCCTCGATGGATGAGCCGTCGAACCAAATGCCGTTTTCGAGTGCGTCGCGCAGCTCGTGGGAGGGGATGGTCACGTTCTTGACCACTCCGACTACATCGGTGAACTGCAGGTCGATGAAACGGATGGCATTCTGCTCGATGCGGGTCAGAATTTCGGAAGCGGAATCGGTCTTCATCTTTTTTTCTCCCACACCAGCTTTCCTCCAGTGCATCAGCGGTGCAAGGCTTGCAGCACCAGCGCCAGGGCAGTCAGGCTGATAAGGATTGCCAGGGCGATCAATACCGCCTTCAAGGTCTGTGCCTTGCCGATCGAAAGGACCGTACCGTCCCCGGCTGAGGTTTCCAGGATGGATAGATCTGCATTTTCAGGATGCTCCAGGGCATCCATGAACGCCCGCATGCTGGGTGTACGATCGTTCGGATCGCGCTGCAGGCTGCTGGCGACCACCGCTGCCAGCTGCGGGGAAACAGCCGGGTTGAGGCGGTCCAGCCGCGGGGCGTGGCCGCGCAGGTGCTGGGCCATGACGGCCAGGTTGGTGTCCCCGGTGAACGGCGTCCTCCCGGAGAGCATTTCATACAGAATTGTGCCCAGGGCATAGACATCCGTGCGGGCGTCGCCGCGCTGGCCATCGATCTGCTCAGGAGCCATGTAGTCCGGCGTGCCCATCGTGGCGCTCAGGTTGGAATAGGTGACACGGTGGGATCCCTTGGTCAGTGCCAGCCCGAAATCCATGATGACCGGCTGGCCCGTCGTGGTGATCAGGATGTTTTCAGGCTTCAGGTCGCGGTGGATGACATTATTCTGATGGCAGTAGGCCATCCCGTCGGCTACTTTGACGATCAGGTCGACCGCCTTTTCCGGGGCAAGCGGCGCGGAAGTCTCGATCAGCTGGCGCAGGGATTGGCCTTCGACAAAATCGGTTACCAGATAGGGGATGCGGTTATGCTTGCCTGAAGAGAGCCCGCGCAGGATGGCGGGATGCTTGAGCGAGCTCATCACCTCCAGCTCGCGCTGGAAGCGCTCGTATTGGGCCGGGTCTCCGATCATGGACTGGTCGGGGATTTTAATGGCCACTTCCCGGCGGTCGACAAGATCATAGGCCCGGTAAATATCGCTCATCCCCCCCTGCGCCACGTGGGCCTGGATTTGATAACGATCGACCTGGTCGCCTATCTGCACCATTTTGCCGATTATAGCATAGGTACTCATCATGACCTTCTCAAGGAGTCATCCGCTTTTCTCAAGAAACAATAAAGACTGCCCTGGTCCAATTCAACGGCGGACCCACCCGGGCCATTTGCCCCGGCGAGGGGATTTCCTCCGCTTCCACCGCGGGCTGGAATCCATGGATATGGACCACCACCACCGAACAGTTGTCATCCGTCTGGCGTTCGAGCGCCAGGTCTACCAGCCCGTGGCTGAGGGTTTGGCTGTCCGGGAGCTGCCCAGCGAGCCGGGCGAATTCGTTATCCTGGATGACGGACCAGACCCCGTCACTGCACAGCACGATCTTGTCCCCGGTCTCCAGCCTGAGGCGCACAAGGTCCGGCTGGATGAACATCCCCAGCCCGACCGCGCGGGTCAATATGGAGCGCTGGGTGTGGGTGCGCAACCTCTCGGCAGGAATCAATTTCGAGCGGACCATGTCGCCGACCACGGTGTGATCGCTGGTCAGGCACCTGGCGAGCCCATCCCGCACCAGGTAGGCCCGGCTGTCACCGACATGGACTAGGTAAAGCATGTCCCTGAGGATATACGCGGCTGTCAGCGTAGTCCCCATACGCGCCACGCCCATGCTCTGGGCGGTTTTAAACACGTCTAGATTGGCTGCCTCCACTCCTTTACGCAGGGCTTTGTCGGGCGGAATGGAAGAGGCGCTGAGGAGCCGTGCCACCAGGGTCTTCAGGGCCAGGCTGCTGGCAATCTCCCCGTGCGAATACCCGCCCATCCCGTCAGCCACCGCGTGGAGCGATCCGGCCAGGGGAGGGCTTGTCCCATTGGGGTAGAGGATTGCGTCCTGGTTGTCCTCTCGCACCGGACCGGTGACGCTCAGGCCGCTGACATCGATTTCAGCCAACTGCGAGGAGCTTCTCAAGATACATGATCTCCCATTCCAGGCCGCGCCAGTCTTGGACAGTGCGCGTCCCGCGTTCAAGGTAATCGAGGTTTTTATAGAACCGGATGAGGGGAACATGCCCGGCAATTGCATCGAGACGCACAGCTTGGCAATTCTCTTCCCGGGCAAGATCCTCCACCTGCTGCATACACCAGCCTCCGACCCCCTGCCCCTGGAACTGCGGTCGGACGGCGAGCTTGCCCAGGTAGAGCGGCTGGTCGCCCGGGTTGGTCCACAACGAATCGTCGTATTTCCAGCCATGGGTGCCCACGGTGAAGGTGCCGACCACTTCAACCCCGCCCGCGATCGCCGGGCGATGTACGCCGTACACGTTCAGTTCCTCTGCGTTGCGGCGCATGGTCTCGATCGGATAGGGTGGAGCCCAGTGGGTCAGGCCGAAGCGCCGCTTCATATCGATTCCACATTCGGTCACAATGCTGTGGAGCACATCGACCTGATTCGGCGCGTAGCGGACAAGGAAGAGGGTAGTGTCTGAAGCTTGTTCCTTCATTTTTCTCTGCATTTATCGGAGATTAGGGGAAAATTCCTCCGGTTCTCCTCTGGGCAGGATGGCCTTACCAGTGCGCAGGCTCTTGATTATGAAGTACCCCAGGCTTAAAAGCAGCCAACCGCCCGAGATACCCAGCGACAGATAAGCCTCCTGTGCGGTCGTACCACCGGTGAGGATGCCGACGATGAAGATGGTCAGCACCATGATGAGGTTGCCGACCAGACCCAGGAAGGGTAGCAGGGCGTGCTTAAGGAAGTTGAAACCTTCGTCCCCGGCGAAAGCGATGAAGGTCAGCGCGCAGATCACAGCATACAGCGAGAAAGTGCCCAGATTGGAGGCCAGCGTGATGCCGGTCAGCGAGACGACCCCGCCGACCACGCCGATCGTGCCGATGAGGCCGGAAACGATCACCATGACCAGCACGCCCATGTAGGGGGTGGCGAATTTGTCGTGCAGCAGGCCCATAATATCGGGCATCTCTGCGTCCTGTGCCATGGCAAAGCTGATGCGCACACCGGTATTCACTGCGGCGAGGGTCGTGCCCAGGATGGCAATGACTACGGTGAAGGCGATCACCAGCATGAAGGCAAAGCCGTTGCCACCCAGGAAGGTGTTGCCGAGCTGCACGGCCATGTCGCCGATTGGGGCGCCGGAGGCTGCTGCGGCCTGGATGCCTTTAAGTGTCCCGTCAGCCGAGACCAGGCGGTCGCTCAACGCATAGTTGGCCGCAAAATATTCCAGCAGGTAGGCGAACAACCCCTGGATCATCAGCGCCAGGATCACGCCGCGCGGGATATCCTTTTTGGGGTTCTTTGCCTCGGCACCGAGCGCCGTGGAGGACTCAAAACCAACCAGGATCAGGATGGCGATGGTCGACTGGAAGAGCATCCCGGCCAGGTTGTGCGGAATGATGATGGAGGTTGCCACGGGATGGTACCAGCTTGAGACTGGGATGCCGAGCGGGTTTTTAACCCGGAACATGATCGCCAGGACAGAGAAGACCACCAGGGCTGTCAGCTGAATGATGTTAATCACGATTGAGGCGGTCGTTGAGCCGCTGATGCCGCGCACAGCGATCAGGCCGACCACGGCGGCAAAGACCCAGGCAATGACGACCTGTCCCCAGATTGGGATGGAAAGGCCGAATTGTGAGCCAATGTAAGTGACCAGCACGGCGAAGAAGGCGACCATCACACCCGGGTAAACCCAGTAGTACAGGTGTGCAGCCCAACCGGTGACGAACTTGGCCAGGCGTGCCCAGCGGCGGTGGGCGGGATTTTCCCGGTCGAGAAAAGCCTTTTCCGCGAAATAATAGGAGCTGCCGGTTCCGGAATCCGGGTAGCGGCGGGCGAGCTCTGCAAATGAAAAGGCTGTCAGGAAGGCGATAACCAGTGCTGCAAAGATCCCTGTCCACATATCCTTGGCTGTGCTGATGCCCTTGATATCGGTGTTGGCCGCCTGCAGCTGGTAGGTCATCCACAGGAATGCACCGGGGGCGATCAGGGCCATGGCATTGACAGTGACACCGGTCAAGCCAAGTGTTTTCTTCATGGTCGTGGTGTGAGGTTCAGTAGCCATAAAAGTTGTCCTTTCATCATGATTACCGGTAGGATGCTGTCATTTTATGCCAGCCCCTGGCGGATGCCCATTCCCCGAATGGAGAATTTTCAGTCCAGCCTATCTGCGAACCCGGTCCTTTTTCCTACCCAAATGGGTCATTTTCACTTGTTTCTGCGCATCGGTGGTATGCCTTTGGGTCGAGTCCGGATCTTTCTGGTTTCGGCCCATTGCACTTGGGTTCCTGCATTCATCCATTCCTGTCTCTGTGGTTATAATCATCTTATGGCCGAGTACGCGCCTCATCCGCCTGACCTCATCGAGTTGCGGCCCTTTGTGGATCGTGCTGCAGCAGCGACCGTGCTGCAGCGATTATCCGCGCACTACGGGCAAGGGTTTGAGCGCATCCGGCCGCGCCTGCTGGCCGCCCTGGGCGCGGCTGCCGATCCGGACCGCTCCCTCGTCTACTTCGAGCGCTTCGCCGAGAATACCGGACCGGAGCTTTTCCCCGAGCTCGAGAAGAACCCGCGCGTGGTCGAGCTCCTTACCACGCTTTTTTCGGCCAGCCGTTTTCTCACCGAGATCCTGCTGCGCAACCCTGATTCGCTCGCCCTGCTCCATCACCGCCAGACGCTGACCGAACGCAAGGGCATCGATCAGATTGCGGCGGAAGCTGAAGCGGCATTCGGCGCCGTCGAAACCTACGAAGAGCAGCGCAATGCCCTGCGCGGCTACCAGCGCGGCGAGCTGCTGCGCATTGGTGCCAGCGACTTCCTCGGCCTGTATGATTTACGGACCGTGCTTTCGCAGCTCTCCCGCACCGCGATCGGGCTGGTGCGCGCCTCACTTGTTCTGGCTGAAAGAAGATCGGGCATCTCCGAGGGAGGCTTCGTCGTGCTTGCCATGGGCAAGCTGGGCGGCTACGAGCTCAACTACAGCTCCGACATAGACCTGCTCTTCATCGCCCGGGAAAACGCCCCTGACTATCTTCCCCTCGCCGAGCGGCTGGTCGAGGTTATCGGCAGCCCCACCGCGGAGGGTTTTCTTTACCGCGTGGACCTGAGACTGCGCCCGTGGGGGAGGGATGGGCCGCTGGTTTCGAGCCTGCCAGTCTACGTAGACTATATAGAGAAGAATGCCCGTCTGTGGGAAAAACAGGCCCTGCTCAAGGTCCGCCCGATTGCGGGGGATTTAACCCTCGGTGAGGAGCTGCGCCGCGAGATCGAGCCGCGCATCCACCACGTTTCGGCCGCTCAGGTGCGTTCTGAGATCTTTGCCATGAAGCAGCGCACGGAGGAGTTTCTCCGTCAGAGTGGGCGCGAATGGGGTGAAGTCAAACTGGGCGTTGGTTCTATCCGGGACATTGAGTTCGTGGTGCAGTCCCTGCAGATGACGCACGCCCATATCCGCACGCGCGCCACGCTCAAGGCCATTCCCCGCCTTCAGGAGGAAGGTCTGCTCACCCCTGGTGAGGCCCGTGTGCTGACCGAGGGCTACATTTTCCTGCGCACCCTCGAGCACTACCTGCAGATGCTCGATTATCGTCAGACCTACACCCTGCCATCCGATCCGGCTGCCATTGCCCTGCTTGCCCGCCGTCTCGGTTTCGAGGGGGAGCAGGCGGGCGAGCACTTCATTACCCGCTATGAAGAACACTGTGAGGCCATCCGGGCCGTTTTCCTGGATCGCGTCGGAAGCGAGGCCGCTGCGGCTGCTCCCACCCCTGCCCCGCAGGTGGAACGGCATCTGCGCCGCATGGATGCCTCCTACACCGAGGCCTTTACACCCGCTGACATTCGCCGTCATGCTGATTTGGCCTCCGAGCTGAACGACGACCGCCAGGCGCTGGTCGATGCGCTGCCCATCGAGAACGGCCAGTGGAAGCTTTCTGTGGTTGCCTACGACTACCCCGGCGAGCTCTCGATCATCTGCGGGCTGCTGTTCGTCTACGGGTTCAATATCATGGACGGGGATGCATTCACCTATGAACCGCTGGCAGACAGGCCCCGTCCGGTGCCTGGACGCCGCAGCGCGGGCCGTTCACGGATGGCTGCTGCCCGGAACGACCTGCCGGATGTGAAGCGCAAGATTGTCGATGTGTTCACGATCAAACCGATCCGCCCTGCACCTCCTGACACGTGGGAGCGTTACAACGAAGACCTGGCCTTTTTCTTGAAGATGATGCGCCTCGGGGAAAACCGGGCCGCGCGCGGGGAGCTGGCTAAACGGGTGGGAGCTGCCTTCCAATCCCTGCCGAACGATCAGTCCCCGCTGCTGCCCATTGACATCGAGGTCGATAATGAGACCTCCGACCGCTATACCGTCCTGCGCATCGATGCCCTGGACACAGTCGGTTTTCTCTACGAGCTGACCAACGCCCTGGCCTTCAATCGCATTTACATTGCCCGTGTCCTGGTCCGCTCGGTGGGGCGCCGCGCCCAGGACATCCTTTATGTCACAGATGACAAAGAGCAGAAAATCACCGATCCCGGTCGGGAGCGCGAGCTGCGCGCCGCCGTCGTCCTGATCAAACATTTCACCCACCTCCTGCCGCGCTCACCCAACCCGGAAGCCGCCCTGCTGCATTTTCGCGAATTTCTCTTCCAGCTGTTCCAGCGCCCTGACTGGCCGGATGAGCTGGCCTCAATCGAACGGCCCGAAGTGTTGAATGCCCTGGCGCGGCTGCTGGGTGTGAGCGATTTCCTGTGGGAGGATTTCCTGCGCATGCAGTACTCCAACCTGTTCCCGGTCGTCCGCGATATGGATGCCCTGGCCACCACCCGGACGCGTCCCCAGCTCGAAGAAGAGCTCGCCGGGGTTTTGAAGCCCATCCCCTTCAGCGGGATGGGTGCCGAGGCCTGGCGCATGGCGCTCAATGACTTTAAGGATCGAGAACTTTTCCGCATCGACATGCGCCACATCCTCGGCCTGACAGAGGAGTTCGGGGATTTTGCCGCCGAGCTGACCGACCTGGCCGAGGTGGTGCTGTGCTCTGTGCTGGCACACTGCGATAGCGAGTTGCGCTCTCAGCACGGCGATCCCTGCCTGGAAGACGGTCATCCATGCCCGCTGGCACTCCTGGCCCTGGGGAAGGCCGGCGGCCGCGAACTTGGCTTCGCTTCGGATATCGAGCTGATGTTTGTCTACGCTGGTCCGGGGGAGACGAAGGGGGGCAGGACCATCACCAACGCCGAGTATGCCGAGCGGTTGGTGCAGAATGTGGTTAGCTCAATCCAGGCCCGCCAGGAGGGTGCTTTCCACGTCGACCTGCAGCTGCGTCCCTACGGCAAGACGGGCAGCCTGGCGGTGGCACTCGATTCCTTCCGGCGCTACTACAACCCCAGCGGCCCGGCCTGGGCCTACGAGCGCCAGGCGCTGGTCAAGCTGCGCCTGATCGCCGGGGACGAGGCCCTGGGTCGTGAAATTTGCGAATTGCGCGACAACTACGTCTATCACAGCGGCCCCTTCGATGTGACCTCCATGCGGGCCATGCGCGAGCGCCAGGTGCGCCAGCTGGTCACAGGCGGGACTTTCAATGCCAAATTCAGCCCCGGCGGCCTGGTGGACATCGAGTACCTGATCCAGGGCTTGCAGATCAACCATGGAAGAGAGAATGCAGGTTTGCGCAGCACCAATATCCGGGAGGCAATGGCAGCCCTGCGCGAAGCGGGGATTCTGACCGAGGACGATCACACCCGGCTGCGCAAAGCACACACCTTCCTGCGCTGGCTGATTGACTCGCTGCGGGTGGTGCGAGGCAATGCCAAAGATGTTAGCATTCCCCCTTTTGAGAGCGAGGAGTTTGCCTTTCTGGCCCGCCGGCTGCTGTACGGCGGCGATACCGCACGTTTGCGCGAAGACCTGACACGCTACGCCGGGGACGTTCAGGAAATTAACGCCCGTCTGCTCAAATGACCAGGGAGGGAATGCCGTGGAAAACAGCGCCCCCCAGATACTAATTCCAGATGGAAAGGTGAGCCTGGCGGCCCCGATTTTTAGTCTTCTTGTAGACGGATTGATAATAGGATATACTTATCGTAATTTCCCTAAAAAATGGAGGTTACGATGAAACTGGTCTTCAACATCCTTGGTGTCATCCTGGTCGTGCTCGGGCTCTTCTTTGTTCTGGAAGGCGCCAAAGTTCTTACCGTGATAACCCTGGCGCATTTCACTCGCTATATTCTTGGCGGCATCGTGGTCGTGGTGATCGGCATCATCTCATTTGTCGTCGCGAACCGCAAACCGACGAGCACTCCGCCCACCCCGCCTGCCCCGCCAGCTCCCTAAAGCGTTTTCCGCAGGTTGTTCACTCGAATAAACTAAGCATCGCCTGACTCGGGGTGAGGAAAGTTTCACCCCGAGCCATGTATCGACTGTCCCTCCCGGCCGATTCCAGTAGGAGATCCTGGTAAGGGGGTGTGTCCTGTTTTGAAAATGGACCGGCTGAAAAGAATATCTTTTTCCCAGAAACGTGGTTAATCATATAAATATCCGCAGACAGATGGCAGGCCAGGATTTCTCCTTCCGGTCAAATCCCGCTTGTCGAGGCTGATCGTTATTATTTAATGAGGTAGGTCATGCGCGCCATTCCTGCGTCAAAACCTGTTCACGAGGTTCATCCCTGGCTGCACAAGGTCAGCGTGTGTTTTATCCCCGGGCCGACGACGCTGCTCCTGGATCAAGCGGCTTCTGCCCTGCAGGAAACCTTCCGTGCCATGGGCCATGCTGTCCTGGAATCCCCCAATGAGGGGACGAACCTGCTGCTGACCACCGCCCCCTTCGCTCAGCCGGTCAACTGGAGGGAATCGCTGCTGTTTACCGGGCGGAAGCGGTTCATGCTCAGGCATGCTCCGATGGTCATCACCATGCTGCACGCCCGACCGGGAGAATTCCGCAGCCTGCTCGACCATTTCGAAACCGCGCTGGCGAAGGAATCGCTAGATCCCGCCGATTTTTCCTTCCCCGGGCTGGCCCCCTCCGCCCACCGTACGCTGATCGAACAGGGCCGGCGCGGCGGGGCGATCCTCCCGCTCCTGCGGCTGCTTCAGGCGCAGTCCAAGAGCATCCGCATCCTGCTTTTCGTTGGTGAGGAGCACCCCCAGGTGGCCTACCATATCGACCTGGCGGGTTCCTATCCCTGCACCCGGGCGGATGCCGGTTCCGATTTTTACGAGGATATTGTCCTGCGCATCGTCACTGCCCTGAGCACGGACGAGGTGACGATGCACCTACCCGTAGGGGAGAAGCTCCCGTACGCGGATTGGAAGGAACTGCCTACTCCTTCGGCCATGCGCACCGCTGCACGGGAATTGGGCCGCCGGGATTTCTTCACCGACATGGTGCGCATCGACGATTTGGTGCATGTCCCCTCGGTCCATGGAGCGGTTGCCCGGCAGTACAGCGAAGGCTGTTTTGCCACCTGGGAGCCGCACCTGGAGGCCCTGGTGGCCACCATCACCGGCAGTGCCCGACCGGTGGACAAGGACAACATCACCGACGATGAACTGGTCGTGATCGTCGGCGTGCGCCCGGACGGGAAGGGCGCCCTGGTCCGTCCGGTGGAAGGAAAACACAACGATCCGCCCTCCTCGGAAGCGGTCGAGATGATGGCCATGGATCAGCCGCTGCCCAGGATCGAGGTTGGCTTGGAGAACCGCGGCGATGGCGGCACTTTCCGGGTCCCGGTGGCGCGCTCGAAGCTGCACGGACACAGGGGCGTGGCGGCCTACCATCCCGGTTTCGTGGAATTCGTCCGCCTCGATCCATCCTATTACTCCTACCCGGTTTCATGCGCCACGGAAGCCCAGGCGCGCGGCATCCGCCGGGCCTTCTCCCGTTCCGAGGCGCTGCGCAATCCCTCGGACCCGCGCCAGCTTGTTTTTACCCTTCTCCCCGGTCATGGGGTGGTGATGGTCGAGAAATGGCAGGCGGGAAAGGCTCCCTTCCAGCTTATCTGGGAGTTCATCGACGCCGGTCATCTGGAGATCGATTCGCATGTGCCCCAGGGCGAGTTCTCCTTTACACCCGGTGCGGATGGTCGCTTGCACGTAAACCTGCCAGAGTTAGAAAAAGAAGGAGGCAAAGCCATTGCGCACCATTTACATGGATAAGAACATCCCGCGGGCCCTGCTGACGAAAGCAGTCGCCCCGCACTGGCCGGGTTTCGTCTGGACGCCGCTCTCGGCTGCACGCTCGGAGGAGATACCCGATCCCCCGCTTCCCGGACCGCGCTGGCTGAGGCTGCGCAATGAGCGCTGTGGGATCTGTGCCTCGGACCTGTCTTTGCTCTTCGTGAAAGCAGATCCTTCCATCGCCCCCGCGGCGCTGCCCGGGAACAGCCGCTTCTTCCTGGGCCACGAGGTGGTCAGTATTGTCAGCGAGGTCGGACCGGGGGTGAAGCGCTTCAAGGTCGGCGACCGCGTTTTGATGGACACCCACTTCGCCGGGGCCAACTGTGAGACCCTTGAAATCGACCCGCCCTGTCGCTACTGCGCCCGTCAGGACTATCACTTCTGCGTCAACAAGTCCGCACCTGGACCGCGGGGGGTCGGCGGCGGGTTTGGGGACGGCTACATGACGCATGAAAGTGCAGTCTATCCCTGCCCGGGTGACCTGAGCCCCGACCAGGCCGTGCTCACCGAACCGCTCTCGATCGCGCTGCACGGGGTGATGCGTTTTCCCGCGCTGCCCGGCGAGCGCGTCCTGGTGATCGGTTCCGGGATCATCGGCCTGTTGACGACCATGGCCGTACACGCCCTATGCCCGGAGGCTGAGATCAGCGCGACAGCCCGTCACCTCTACCAGGCGGAGATGGCGGAGAGGCTCGGGGCGCGGCACATCCTGCGCAGCACCGATTACGCGACCATCGCGAAACTGTCGGGCGGCAGGTATTTCTCCGCTCCGCTCAATAAAGGCGTGGTCATTGGCGGGTTTGACCGGATCTACGACTGCGTGGCGGATGACCTGACGCTGGGGAACAGCCTGCGCTGGGTGAGGGCCGAAGGGACGGTGGTGATGGTCGGATCGCACATGGCCCCCATGGCGAAAATCGACCTGACCCCGGTCTGGTACCACCAGGTGGATCTCGTCGGCACATATGGGCATGGGATGGACGAGCAGGGCGGCAGCCGCAAGCACACTTATGAGTGGGTATTTGACCACTTCCGCTCCGGGAAGTTCACCACGCAAGGATTGATTACTCACCGCTTTCCCCTGAAAGACTACCGGGCAGCCATTGCCACGGCGAGCTCAAAGAAAAAGTCGAAGGCGATCAAGGTGGTGTTTGAAAACGAATGACGGCAGCCGGGCTTTCTAGGTCTGCATCCCCTTCATTTTGCGTCAAAGCAGTGTGAAAGAAGCAGGAAGGAGAAAATTCCATGCGAGAACCGAGAATCACCCGCCCTTCTTTTCCTTCCGGGTATGTCGATCATCCGAAGGACCTCCTGTCCTGGAACCACGTCGAGCGCAAGCTGGTCGAAGCGAAATGCTACTGGCTGTGCACCGTCCGTCCGGACGGACGCCCTCACGCCGTACCCAAGTGGGGCGTCTGGGTGGACGGCAGGGTCTATTTCGATGGCAGCCCGGAGACGCGCCATGCCCGCAATATCGCCAGAAACCCGCACGTTACGCTGCACCTGGAGAGCGGCGACGAGGTCGTCATCTTGGAAGGAACCTGCCTGCCATCGTCAGGGCCTGGCCCTGAGCTGGGCAGGAGGCTGGCGGAAACCTATACCGCCAAGTATGCATCCCGTGGTTATGCCCCCAAGGCGAACCAATGGGATGCAGGCGGGCTGTACGAAGTGACCCCGCACACCGTACTGGCCTGGACGAAGTTCACCGATGATCCGACCAAGTATGTCTTTGAAGAGCGGTGAAAAGCCGTGTCCGGCGGTGACGGGCATTTTTTGGATGGACCGCTGGATGATCGTCTGGAGGAAAAATGAACAAGACCCCCGATTTTGATCTCGAAAAAGCGCACCGCTATTTCTCGGCGGAATGCTTCAACCGCGCCTGGGATTATATCGACAAGCCTTCCCGCACGGCGGAGGACGATCGGACCATGCTCCAGCTCGGGCTGGCCTCGCTGTGGCACTGGAGCCAGCGGCCGGACCGCACGCCAACGACCCTGTCGGTCGGAACCTGGCAGGTGGCACGCATCTATGCCCTGCTCGGCCAGGTGGATTTCGCCCGCCAGTACGGCCAGCTTTGCCTGGAGGCAAGCAAAGAAGAGGGTGTCGCGCCATTCTATCTCGGCTATGCCTATGAAGCGCTGGCGCGCACCGAGTCCGTGGCCGGAGATCGGGCCAAAGCGCAGGAATATCTTGAGATGGCGCGCCAGGCTGCCGGGAGGGTGATCGATGCCGACGAGAAGAAGCAGCTGCTGACGGATCTCGAGAGGCTCAAGGCGTAGGGGAATATTTCAGCATAGAACCTTTTCTTCACAAGCTGCAGTAGAATTAGCCGTGCTTTCAGTTTCATCGTTAGTCATGGAGGCTCAAATGCAGGCGAGACGTTTCGGCCGTACCGGCCACATGAGCACGCTGGCCATCTTCGGTGCCGCTGCTTTCTGGGAAATTGATCAGGAGCGGGCAGACCAGACCCTGCAATTAATCCTCGAACACGGGATCAATCACGTGGATGTTGCCCCGTCGTACGGGCAGGCAGAAGAGCGGGTTGGGCCATGGCTGTCCCGCCATCGGGAGCACCTCTTTCTGGGTTGCAAGACAATGGAGCGGACCAGGGAAGGCGCGGCGGCAGAACTCAGGCGTTCCCTCGAGAAATTGCATGTCGAGGCCTTCGACCTGTACCAGATCCACGCCATCACCACCCTGGAAGAACTGGATGCGGTCACCCGGGAAGGCGGGGCCCTGGAGGCCTTGCGGGAAGCCCGGCAGGCCGGCCTGACCCGTTTCATCGGCATCACCGGGCACGGCGTGGACAGCCCGGCGATCTTTCTCGAAGCCCTGCAGCGTTTCGATTTTGATTCGATCCTCTTCCCGGTCAACTTCATCCAGTACGCCAATCCCGTTTATCGGCGCAATGCGGAAGAATTGCTGAGAGAGTGCCGGGCGAGGGACGTGGGCGTCATGGCGATCAAGTCGATCAGCCGGGGTCCGTGGGGAGACCGGGAGCACACCCACACTACCTGGTACCGGCCGTTCGAGGACCCAGAGCACATCCAGCAGGCAGTCAACTTTGCCCTCTCGCAGGAAGTGACCGGTATCTGCACGGCGGGGGATACTCATGTCCTGCCCTCAGTGCTGGAAGCCTGTGAGAATTTCACTCCATTGACAAATGAGGAACAGGAAGCACTGATTGCAACCGCGGGCCAATTTGAACCGCTGTTCCCATAGATCGCGCCTGATCCTGGCGACTGAGTGCTGCGTCCTTTCCGGGTGGAGAGGACGCTTTTCTTTGAGAATTCGGCCAGTCGGCCATTGCCTGGAACATTCCCTCAATTCCAAACTCTAAACATTCTCGTCAGCCGCACCCGGGAAACAATTTTCCGATTCACCTCAAATCATGGTTCCAGAGAACCGCGATGATAAGAATTGTTGATTAGGCTTGAAATAGGAAGGAAGTAGGACTTACACAATTAGGAATATTAAGATAAAATTTGTATTATATGGTTCGTATGTTAAATGATGAGATGGATCGCGAGCAGGGTCTGGAAAGGCAAGATAAAAAACATCCCGTTCATTCTGTATTGCATATCCTGGCTGTACCAATCAATAAATTATAGAGGTTCTCCTGATGGTGCCACCGCACATAACTTTACGGAATGTTGAGCCGGAAGATCGTGATTTCCTTTACCGGGTCTATGCGAGCACCCGCGCGGATGAAATGGCCCTGGTGGACTGGACTGCAGATCAGAAGGAAGATTTTATCCGCATGCAGTTCAATGCACAATCCCAGCATTATCTCACACACTATCCTAACGCCCAATACCAGATTATCCAGCAGGATAATCTCCCCCTGGGCAGGATCATCGTAAACCGGTCAGACCATGAAATCCTTCTGATCGATATTGCACTCTTGCCGGAATATCGTCATGCGGGAATTGGAACAGCCTTGATTTGTGATCTCCTGGCTGAAGCCGCCGGTACAAATAAACCAATTACCCTGCATGTCGAAGTATTTAACCCGGCAATGAGGCTGTACGAGCGTCTTGGATTCGTCAAGACCGGCGAGCAAGGCCTGTATCATGAGATGACCTGGGTTCCGAAAGAGACGGCCAATCATTTTTGATCTGCCACCCCGGGTATCCTTTTGATTGACTTTTAGCAAATATTCTATTCAGACCAGAAAAACCCAGGAGGAAATAGCACATGCTGAACGAACTGCAGCTGACGACATTTACCGAATGCTTGAACACAGAGTTTCAGGTTGTCGATGAAGGTTCCCCCGAATTTTCCCTGAAATTAACCGACGTTATCAACCGTACGAAAACACCTCAGCAGGAAGTTTTCTCCCTGTTGTTTCAAGGTCCTGCAGAATACTTCGTCCCGCAGGGAATCCATAAGTTCGAACACAAGCTGCTGGGTGGTCTCGAAATTTTTCTCGTACCCATCGGCCGGAATAATGATGGGTTCCGGTATGAGGCTGTTTTCAATCAACTCATCCCATCCTAGCCTAGAAAATATCTGAGCCGCATTTTATTTTATTTCTCGATACAGGAGGAAAGTTTCATGAGTCAACCATTTGTAGGTGAAATCAGGATTTTTGGCGGTAATTTTGCCCCGCAGGGCTGGGCATTTTGCGATGGATCCCTTCTTTCGATCTCGCAGAATGAAACCCTGTTCAATCTGATCGGTACGACGTATGGCGGCGATGGTCAGCAAACCTTTGCCCTTCCGGATCTGCGCGGCCGCATTCCCATCCACCAGGGCAACGGGTTCACCCTGGCCCAGAGCGGCGGTGCGGAAACAGTGACCCTGACGGTCAGTCAGCTCCCCTCACACAGCCATTTTCCACAGGCCAACAGCGCGGGCGGGAGCGACAATCCGGCGGGAAATGTCTGGGCGAAATCAAATGCCAAGGCCTATTCCAGCAATACGCCGAATGTCGCGATGGATCCCGCGGCGTTGGGAAATGCGGGAGGCAGCCAGCCCCATGACAACATGATGCCTTTCCTGGCGGTCAACTTCATCCTCTCCCTGTTTGGGATATTCCCGTCCCAGTCATGAGCAGCAGGACCCACTTCTTAGGAGGAATTCCATGGCCGAACCATTTTTAGGAGAAATCAAGATTGTTTCGTTTAATTTCCCACCGAAGGGCTGGGCGTTTTGCGATGGGCAGCTACTGCCGATCAACCAGAACCAGGCGCTTTTTTCCATCCTGGGCACGACCTACGGCGGCAACGGTATACAAACATTCGCACTCCCCAACCTCCAGGGCCGCGTCCCGGTCCACATCGGGAACGGCGTTGCCCTGGGGGAGAGCGCTGGAGAAACAGCCCATACCCTGACCATTCCGGAAACCCCGGCGCATAGCCATGTGCCGGTTGCCAGTTCCAACACCCCGAATGCCACTAGTCCAGCCTCCAACACCTGGGCGAGCAACACAGGTTTCAGTCCTTACGCGACCACGCCGAACGAAGCCATGAGTTCCAGGGCGATAAACCCCACGGGCGGCAGCCAGCCCCATGAAAACATGCCGCCATATCTCGTGCTCAATTTTGTCATTGCCCTGCAGGGGATCTTCCCCTCGCAAAATTAGGAGACAAGGAGATAAAATGTCAGATCCATTCGTAGCTGAAATCAGGATATTTGCCGGCAACTTTGCGCCGACCGGCTGGGCATTGTGTAACGGCCAGCTCATGTCGATCAGCCAGAATACGGCCCTCTTCTCCCTGCTGGGCACGACCTACGGCGGTAACGGGACATCCAACTTCGCACTGCCCAACCTTCAGGGTTCAGCCCCACTGCACGCTGGGCAGGGGAACGGGTTGTCGCTGCGTGACCTTGGAGAAACCGGGGGCGAGCAGACTGTCACGCTGCTCCCGACCGAGATGCCCGCCCACACGCATTCGGTCCAGGCCAACACAGGAACTGGCCAGGCCGATCCAGGCAACAACGTATGGGCTGAGGCGGGCAGCCAAAGGCCAGCGCCGAATTTTTATACCCCACGCGTACCGGCCAAGGATGTCCAGATGAATCCGGGCGCGGTCTCCCTTGCCGGGAATAATCAACCGCACAACAATATGCCGCCCTATCTGGGGCTGACCTTTATCATTGCGCTGCAGGGGGTTTTCCCTCCGCGTAGCTAGAGCAATTTTTATGAGCCTGGCAGACCTCTGCCGAACGACAAGTTCGCAAAACCTGCCAGGCTCACCACAGGTCATGAGCTTTTTTAGCCGAGTAATTTTCAAGTTTTTTTATTGGCTTTTACCCATCATGAAGAAATGACGAGATCAGGTTTCAAGAGCCTTATAAAAAAATAAACCAGCCGCTCTCTTTAGCCATAAGGAGGACATACCCATGTTGACTAATTTATCCATCCATTTGCCCCGGATTTTCAAAGACCTGCAACCGATATTTGACCGAATTTTCTCTTCCGTGGTTCTGGCGACCCTGGTTGCCAGTCTTGTATTTACCCTGGCACCTGCGCAACCAGCCTTTGCGGCGGGATCTTTTACGGTCAATAGCGCTGCAGACACTCACGATAGCAATACAGCCGACGGCATCTGTGCGGACGCAGCCAGCAACTGCAGCCTGCGCGCGGCGCTTGAACAGGCAGATGCATCCGGCGGTACAACCACAATCAATATTCCCGATCCGAATACTGTTGCCAACAGTCCCAGCTCGGACCACCATTACGACCTCACGCTGGGCGAGATCACGATCGGCAACCAGGCGGAGGACATCACCCTCAATGGAACCAGCACCGCTGGCAATACGATCATCAACATGACGAATACCGCCCAGGATCGAATCCTCCTGATCAATCCTTCCGGGACCACCTCCGACGTCCATACCACCATCCAAAACGTGACATTCTCAGGTGGAAATCTCACCTCCGATTCTTACGGTGGGGGTGCCATTCTCGCGGGTGGACCGAATAACTCGCTGAGCATCAGCGGTAGCGTCTTCACCAACAACTCGGCGCCGAACGGGAATGGCACCGGCGGTGCTCTCAATATTTCCGGGGGGGGAACCGTGGATATCACCAACAGCACCTTCACCAACAACTCAGACCTGGATACCAGCAATACGGGCGGGGGTGCCGTATTCTTCTTCCTGCAAAACAATGTTTCCGGGAGCCTGAATATTTCCGGTTCTACATTTAGTGGAAATTCGACTGCCGCCCCCAGCAGCGGTCCCGGGGGGGGTGGCGCCATCGGCATCCAGACTCAAGGGGCGCTCGGCAACACATTTGCCGCATCGATTACCAACAGTACCTTTGCAAACAATTCGGCGAGCGCCGGATACGGCGGGGGCATATTTGTGGAAAATGCATTTGGATCAGGTGGGACTGTTCACGTTAATTTCAACCGCTTCAATGGCAACACAGCCTCCGCCGCCCACGGTCTGGCTTACATCAACACTGCAGGCAGTGTGGATGCGACGAATAACTGGTGGTCATGCAATGGGAATCCAACCACGCCTGCACCAGGCTGTGATTTGGCAGGTACCTTTGGAACGGGCAGCGCGGGCACCCTGACCGTCAATCCCTGGATTGTTTTGACCAATGCCGCCAGCCCGAATTCGATCAACGTCGGCCAGTCAACGACGCTGACCGCCAGCTTCCTGCAGAACTCAAGCAGCAGTGTCCTGACTTCCGCCCAGGTCAGCGCCCTTGTGGGATTGCCCATCACCTGGGGCACCCCGGTCCACGGCGCTCTCTCCGCACAGCAGACCGCGATCCAGTCCAGCGGTACCGCTACAACCACCTTTACCAATGATAATACTTGCAACAGTGGAAGCACCAGCGCAACTGTCGATAACGGCACAGCGACCGCGTCTGTATCCGTCCTGTGTCCTGATCTGAGCGCGGTCAAGTCCAACAATGTCAGCGGATCGACGACGTTCCCCACAGGGTGGACATGGACGATCCATGTTGGGAGCAGCGGCACTGGACCCGCCAGCTTTGCGGACACCCAGACGATCCTTACGGATAACCTGCCGAACAGCGGGCTTACCTACGGCTCGCCAAGCGTTGCCAATCCCAATGGTGTAAGCGGCACGATTAATTGCAGCATCAGCCTCAGCGATGACCTGGTTTGCACGGCAAGTGGCCCGGTAACGCTGGCCACCCCCGGCTCTTTCGATGTGCAATTCACCGTCACACCCAGCACAGCGGGAGCATTCCCCAATCCGCGCGGTGGCGGCATCTGCCAGGTCGATCCCAATAATAATGTCACCGAGTCAAACGAGGCCAATAACACCTGCTCCGACACGGTGACGGTCAGCGCGCCTGCGACGATTACCAGTGCGGACAATACGACCTTTACGGTGGGGACCCCCGGCTCATTCAATGTGACCGCGACCGGCTTCCCGGCACCCACCTTGAGCGAGAGCGGTGCACTGCCGGCCAATGTAACCTTCGACACCGGCACAGGTGTCCTGGGTGGAACCCCGGCAGCTTCGACTGGAGGGGTTTACAACCTCACCTTCAGCGCCCACAACGGCGTCGGCCCGGATGCCACCCAGGCCTTCACCCTGACGATCGACGAAGCTCCCGCCATCACCACGCAGCCGACCGATCAAACGGTCGTCTCGGGCAATCCGGTCAGCTTCAGCGCTGCAGCCAGCGGCTTCCCTGCCCCCACCGTTCAATGGCAGGTCAGCACGGATGGCGGGGCGACGTTCAATAATATCCCTGGTGCTACCTCCACGACGCTGACTTTCAGCGCGGCCGCGTCGAACGATGGCTACCAATATCAGGCCGTGTTCACAAACACTGCAGGGACCGCCACGACCACTGCCGCCACCCTGACGGTCAATGTTCCACCCAGCGTGACCACGAATCCAACCAACCAGATGGTCCTGCTCGGGTCGTCAGTGTCCTTCACCGCCGCAGCGAGCGGCAAGCCGGTTCCGACCGTTCAGTGGCAACTCAGCACGGATGGCGGGACAACTTTCACCGATATCCCGGGTGCGACCTCCACTACCCTGACCTTTACCCCGGTTCTTACTGACAATGGAAACCAGTACCGCGCCGTGTTCACCAATACAGCCGGGACTGCCACTTCCACCGCGGCGACCCTGACCGTCATCCTGATCACCCTCTCCCCGGCCTCCCTTCCCAATGGGCTGGTTGGAGTCTCCTACCACCAGACGATCACCGCCAATAATGGCAGTGCACCCTATACCTTCGCGGTAACCAGCGGAGCACTGCCTACCGGACTGGTCCTTTCATCCGGAGGTGTCCTTTCAGGCACTCCGACGGCGGTCGGCAGTTTCTCTTTCGTGGTGACTGCGACGGATGCTCATAGCGAAACAGGCAGCCAGAGCTATACCATCGTGGTTCAATATAATTTCTTCGGCTTCTTTTTCCCGGTGAGAAACCCACCGGCCATAAATTATGCGCTGGCCGGAGGCGTGAGCCTGCTGCCGTTCAGCCTGGGTGGCAACCGCGGTCTCGGCATCCTTGCCGCTGGCTCTCCGGTGTCACAAGGGATCGATTGCGGGACTTTCGCCCCGCTCACCCCGGCTGTCCCAATTGTTTCCGGCGGCAGGACCGGCCTCTATTTCACTCCATTCGCAGACCTGTACTTTTACTCCTGGCAGACGCAAAGGGCATGGGCGAATAGCTGTCGCTCGTTCACCTTGACGCTGAAGGACGGTACAGCGCATGTTGCCTATTTCCATTTCTTATTGAAAATACGCGGGTTATTCGGGCTAGGACAATAATGCCCATCACCATTAAAAATGATACCCCTCTGGGTAGATAAAACCATAAGGAGTTCCCATGAATTGACGCGATTTTCTAAAAGTAGCAGGCGCGACCGCCGCCTCCCTCGTTTTCAGACCCGGTCCATTTCGCTCCCTGGCACAGGTCCCGGTCGAAGCTGCCATCGCGGGCAAATTGTACCGCGGCACCCCGGATGGGAAAATTTACATATCGAATGATGCGGGAAGGACCTGGTTGTTACATACCAACCTGGGTTCCGACTATTCAATCCTGCGTTTTTTTGTAGGTGCCGGTGGACAGGTGCACACTCAGGTCGGATTTCGGGAATACAGTTTCGACCTGGCACTACTCAAGACCGGCAAGGCATGGAGGACAGCCGCACGGGTTTGAACAGATCCACCCTGGAAGCAGAAGAATATCCTATCTTCGAGTCCGGAACATTAAAACGGGCGGGGTCAACCCCGCCCGTTTTCCATCCGCAGATACCCCGGATGCTACCCGGGATGTATTATAAAAATGATTTCGCTTAGTTTCGGATATATTTCCATAGAAAATTACCCTCGGTATGGACCCGCAGCAGGGTCGTCAGGACAAGCGGCAGGCTGGCTGTACCAGGGTAGGCCAGGTAGCGCGGCTCCCAGCGGGGATGGAACTGCTCCTTGAAGCTGTGCAGGCCTTTAAAGTTATACAGACGGTTGACATATTCGGCGATGGTGTACAGCGCCTGGGTGATGCGCGGGTCATCCGGTTCTTTTTGCCTGCCGAAGATGGGGCTCACGCCCAGGCTGAACGTGTGGTAGCCTTTTTCCTTGGCCCACTGCAGCATGGAGACGAACAGGAACTCCATCGTCCCGCTCTCCACTGGGAATGTCCGGCGCATCAGGTCGATGCTCAGCTCGTTCTTGCAGTATTCGCTCACCAAGTTGGCGAAGGCGGTCACACCCCCGTCGGGCGCTCGGACAGCCATCACCGGCGTGCTGCGCAGGTAGGCCTCGTCGAACCAGCCCACAGAGAAGTGCATCTCGAGCCCGTGGCGCGTGGTCAGCCAGTCGTCGCTGATCAGGCGCAGCTCCCGCAGCAGCCGGTCGTCGAGCGGAGGGGAATAGAGCCTGGCCTGGTAGCCGAGGCGGATTAGCTTGTTGTATGCATTGCGGACCGGTTTAATCTGGCTGCCTTCCAGGGAAAAAGAATCCAGTGGGACGATTGCCTCGTAACCCAGGCACAGGATGTCAAACCCGGCTGCCCGGTAGAGGTCAATAAAGTCGGGCTGGACGGCGAGGAACGCCGGCTGCCAGTCATTTTTCGCGCAGTGGCTGCGGAAGGCGGCGATGGCCGCCTGACAATCCCCGGCGGGTCCGATCGGGTCGCCGAGGGCCATCGCTCCCCGCCCGCGCACGACGTAGGCAATCACCGACCCGCCCTGGCTGAAAAAGTAGGACTTGTCCTCGAAGAGCGCCGGGCGTGCCAGGGCGGTTTGCCCGTGGTGCGTGATGATCTCGGCTGCGTGCTTCCGTTCATCTGCACTGGAGGGCTGGCGCACCAGCACCGGACGGACGAGCATGATCAGGGCATACCCCAGGGTGACGATACCGACAATGTAAATCGAAGGGGCAAAATACCTGCCGAATCCGGAAACTGCCAGCGGTCCCGGGTTGTAGAACGAGGGGATCATGGAGGCGGTCTGGTGCAGCGCGCCCAGCAGGCTGAGGTGGTGGCGCCCATGCCTGGCGGCCAGGGCAAAACCCGCCGTCCCGTAAACCAGGGTAAAGACGAATGCGGCCAGGAGCACTGCCAGCCCCTGGCGCAGGGAGGGCGGATCCGAGTAGGCGTGGAAGCTCGGTCGGAGCAGGAGCAGGACCACGATCAGGCCGACAGTCAGGCTGGCATCCTCATAATCCAGCCCTTTGAGCAAATGGGTCACCACCGAGACCGTCAGCAGCAGGACGGTCACCAGCCAGGCGGTCCGCTTGCGCCGCCATAAACCGCCGGCCAGCAGGAACAGGGCGAACCCGGCCAGGGCGATGGTCAGCCGGCTGCCGGCGCGCACCTCCAGCGGGACGGTGTCCCGGATCAGCACCAGGCGGCTCATCATGGCGGGGCGGAGGGCCGAAAGCAGATTGACCGCGCCCATCAGCCAGGTCAGGACCGCGACCAGCCGGACGCCCCAGGCTTCGATGTGAGGCCGGGCTCTTGAAATTATCGAAAGGGGTTTTATAGGAGTGGTATCCATTATAAAAACGAAGGATTTTTATTATAAAGGGAAAACGCCAACAAACCAGGCCAAATGGATCATTATTAATATTTTTTAAAGGAGACCGCAGGACTGATTTTGAGACGATTTATTTGCAGTCATAACAGATCCCGACTTAACCTGAAAGGGTGACCTCGACAGGTCAACCTTCCCTTGGCCTCATGAGGACGCCATGAAAAAAATTCACCCAACCACCGCGGGGCTCTCCGACCGCAGCACCAACACACTATCTTCGGAATCCTGGGGGAGACTTCTGACTTTTCCTCGGAAGCTTGCTTGTTCCACAGGCGTGAGTTGCGGCGTGTGCGGGTTGCTGCCTGCGCCTGCCAGAACACAATCGATTCGACATGCAATGAACTTCGCGGCTTTATACAGCTCCTATCAACATGGATGCCGGCTGAGATGCCGGCATCCATGTTGATCCCAGCAAACGGGCTGGGTTAATGGGTGATTACCAGGGTGTAATCCTGATGGGTCAGGTCCGTGGTCACGCTGGTGTAGCTCCTCATCGATGGAGTGAAATAGCATTTTTTAAGAGTATTCCGACCACCGCACTGCACGACGGGCACCACCTGACCGGACCAGCCCTGGGGCACGAGGAAAGAATAATTTCCTTTGCTGTCAGAAAAGGCTGTTTGGGTAACGCCGCCAACAGTGTAGGTGAGCATCATCCCTGCTCTTCCGACATTCCCGGAGATGGTAAAGGCCGGGACGGCGGTGTAATTCTGGCCGGTCAGATCGGCGGTGATGTTGGTGTAGCTCATGTTGACCGGCGAGAAGGTGTAGCCGTTCAGAGAGGGGCTGACCAGGCCCGACCAGCCGGAGATGACGGTGAAGGTGTAATTCCCGCTGGCGTCGGCGACCGTGGACCCTCCGGTGTATTTCAGGGTTGCTCCTGCCACCCCGGCATTCCCGGAAATCTGGTAGGCATGAATGGCGGTGTAGTTCTGATTGGGCTGATCGGCCAGCACGTTGGTGTAGCTCAGGCTGGCGGGCGAGAAGATGTAATGGGACAGGGAGGGTGTGACCGTGCCTGACCAGTTGTACGAGATGGTGAAGGAGTAATTCCCGCTTGGATCGGCGGTGGCTGTCTTGGCGGTGCCGTCCGTGTAGCTCAAGGTCGCACCACCCACGCCGGCATTCCCGGAGATGGTATACGTGATGGGGATGGCAGTGTAGTCCTGTCCGGCCTGGTCGGACAGCACGTTCATGTATCTAAGATTGGTGGGCGAGAAGGTGTAGCCGACCTTGGAGGGCTTGACCTTCCCGGACCAGCTGTATGAGACAGGGAAGGAGTAATTCCCACTGGCATCCGCGGTGGCGGTCTTGGGGGTGCCGTCCGTGTAGCTCAAGATCGCGCCAGCCACACCCGTATTGCCGGAGAGGTTGTAGCAGGCGCTGGCTGTGTAAGTCTGGCCGGTTTGATCGGCCAATACATTGGTGTAGGTTCTGCTCGCGGGTGAGAAAACGCAATGGGCCATGGAGGGTGTGACTGTCCCTGCCCATTTGTAGGAGACGGGGAAGGAGTAATTCCCGCTTGGGTCGGCAGTGGCGGTCTTGGCGGTGCCGTCCGTGTAGCTCAAAGTCGCACCGGGCACTCCCGCATTACCGGAGACCGTGTAGGTGATTGCCCATTGGTTATTATAGACATAAGCAGCACCTGCCAATGAGATGCCACCAGGGTTGCCCCAATCGTCTCCCACGATAAGGGCCTCCCCACTGAGCGCCACGGAAACACCAAAATCACCCTGTTCAGTTGCCGGGTGGTCCTGCCTGTCCAATTTGGCAGTCTCGGTCATATTTGTGTTCCAACCGCCTGCTGGCTCCACAAATACGAGGACCGCCTCCCCCAGAGATGCCGGGGCACCGGTGATGATCACATTATCCTGGATCGCCACTGAAGAACCGACGAGCCCCACACCGTCATTTATTGACGCAGTAAGCAAGACGGACTGATTAATTATCCCTACCCAACCATTAGAAGGTCGATTAAAGACATAGACTGCTCCTTTAGCTACACTCCGATACCTTGCTCCGATCACTACCACGTTACTTTGCAAGGCCACCGACCAACCAAACCAGTCATTCGATATGCTGTCAGAAGCCACCAGTTTGCAACTTTCAGCCAGGTTTCCAGACCAACCATTTAAAGGCTCGACAAAAACATAAGCCTTGCCGTTCCCGCTGTCAAGCCGAGGTGCTCCGACGACTATTTTTTGCCTGTCAACCGCCAGGGCGAGTCCAAAGAAATCACCTACGGAGAGGTCCGAGGGGATTAACTTGGCAGACTCGCTGCATTCCGGTTTACTATTAACCAGGGGACAGGAAGCCCAGCCGTTTACCGGTTTAACGAAAACATAAGCTGCACCTATATTGTTACTTTTTGCATATGCTCCAACCGCCACCACATCGCCGCTAATTGCTACTGCCTCGCCGAAAAAGTCATTCGTATTTTTATTTGTGGCAGTCAACTTGGCGGTCTCGGTCAAGTTCCCTGACCAACCGCCCGCAGGTCTTAGAAATACATAGGCCGCACCCGACCTGGTCATCCCATCTGCGCTCTCGGAGCTCGATCCAATCACGATCACATCCCCACTGATCGCTACAGAAATCCCGAATGAAATACAATTTCCCTCCGCAGGATCGCTGGTCGTCAATTCAGCCACCTGAGTTATCGTACTCCAATCGACGCCTGATTTCTGAAAGACATAGGCCGCCCCCATACAAGCGCTATTCCTGTAAACCCAAGGGGATCCTACCACCACAGTATCGCCGTCGATCGCAACCGTGGTGCCAAACTGGTCATGGGAAGCTTTGTCGGAGGCAGTTAACTTCGCAACGGGTAGAAAAGAAGACCCTATCCCTGCGCTGTTCGGCTGCGCGGCCAAATCATCGATATTCCCGACGATCCTTCCCCGAGGGGTGAATTGGGAAGCAAGTTTGGAAGCTGGCAAGAGGGCGGAAACAGCCGCCGTTGCCTGTTGAGGAATGAGTATAAAGATAGCGGCTATGAGTATGGTTAGGAGTGTCCTGGCCAAAGAAGCCCGACAGGAAACAGCATTCACTCTGTTCACAGGTAGGTTAACCTTCTTACGATTGTGCATCAGAATCTCCACATCAAAAAAGCCACCCGGAATATATTATAGGAAAATAGTAAATCGAGGGCTTTGACTATTTAAAATTATATAACGTGTTTTGGAAAACAAATCTCAGAATCCGCTCAGCGGGCGGGTATCAGAATTCTGCACAAATGGGAATAAGATGTGGGAAGAGATCGAAAAAGCGGCAGCAATGATGAGGACAAGAAGCAGGAGAATTTGTTCGTTTGCTCAAATTCGCCGGCCCGAGTGCCTTTTTAAAATACGGATGCCGGCCAAGAGGCCGGCATCCGTATTGATCTGAGTGACTGTGATGTTTATTGGATTACTTTCAAAATGAAATTCTGGTTGGACAGGTTCGCAGTCACATTGGTGTAATTATGCGCCGCTGGAACGAAAGAACATCTGCGCGTAGAATTATGAGCGCCGCACTGCACGGCGGGCACCACCTGACCAGACCAGCCGTAGGGCACGTAGAGTGAATAATTTCCGCGTTTGTCGGAAACAACACTTTCGTGGACGCTGCCAACGGTGTAAGAAAGTGTGACCCCGGACATGCCGACATTGCCGGTGATGGCAAAGTTAACCAGGGTGGCGGTGTAGTTCTGTCCGGGTTGATCCGCGGCGACGTTGGTGTAGCTCATGCTGGCGGGCAAGAAGGAGTAACCGACCAAGGAGGGTGTGACCGTCCCGGACCAATTGTAGTCAACAGGGAAGGAATAATTCCCGCTGCCATCGGCGACCGTGGAACCGCCGGTGTAATCAAGGGTCGCTCCGGCCACACCGGCATTGCCGGAGATATTAAAGGTCATGATGATTGGCGTGTAGTTCTGGTTGAGTTGATCGGCGGTGACGTTGGTATAGCTCGTGCTGGGGGGCGAGAAGGTGTAGCCTGTCACGGAGGGCGTGACCGTCCCCGACCAGCCGGTGACGATGGTGAAGGAGTAGTTTCCGCTGCCGTCGGCGACTGTGGAACCGCCGGTGTAGGTCAGGGTTGTTCCAGCCACACCCGTAGTGCCCGAGATATTGAAGCCGGGGGTAGCGGTGTAGTTCTGATTGGGTTGATCAGACAGCACGTTGGTGTAGCTCTTGCTGACGGGCGAGAAGACATAATGGGACAGGGAGGGCGTGACCGTGCCTGACCAGCTGTACGAGACGGTGAAGTTGTAATTCCCGCTGCCGTCGGCGGTGGCGGTCTTGGGGCTGCCGTCCGTGTAGCTCAAGCTCGCGCCAGCCACGCCGGCACTGCCGGAGATGGTGTAGGTGATCGGAGTGGCGGTATAGTTCTGGTTTGGCTGATCGGCGGTGACGTTGGTGTAGCTCAGGTAGGTGGGCGAGAAGGTGTATCCGGTCATGGAGGGCGTGACCGTCCCCGTCCAGCCGTTCGAGACGGTGAAGGTGTAATTCCCGCTTCCGTCGGCGGTGGCGGTCTTGGGGCTGCCGTCAGTGTAGCTTAAGGTTGCGCCTGCCACGCCGGCACTGCCGGAGATGGTGTGGGTGGCAGGAAGTAGGTTGACAATGCTGACGGATTCAAGCTGCATTCCATAATAAGATGTTCCCCAGGTCATGGTTTCCCCTCCGATTTGATCCCAGGTATCATTCAGATAAACCGTGTTTGAGGAGCTGTTATACCCAACCCCGACGATGGTATGGCCCGCCAGGTTGAGCATCACCGGCCTCCCGGCATCAATTTCCGCCTTGTACTGGGCGAATGAGAACCCACCGGAGATTATATTATCTGTGGATTGGGCGTAGCAATCGGTTACCGTATACCCCCTGGCCTGGTAGAAGAGCTTCCGACCGTAGGTCCCATCATTTGCACTTACACCATAACCTTCCATATCGCTGCAGGTCAACGGAGTACTGTAGTAGGAGCCCCAGCCATAGAAGCTTGTCGATCCATCATCATTCCCATAATTGTACTGGCTGGTTTTCATGTAGTCGCCGATGGCAGTCCCCCAGGTATGTTCTGTCCAGCCGTTTGTCATAAAGGGGTCTTGAAGACCACTCATGTAATAAACCCAGTAATCGTTAATCGAGCCGCGCGTGGTCCTGCCATCCAACCCGTTGCGGGAAGCGTCCAGCGGATTTTGTCCATAGGTATCACCATTAGAGTCCACCCAGGTACCCCAGACGCTGTTGGTCATGGGCATGACGCCTCCATTGGTGGAGCCGGTGTACATGTTTGGGTAGCCGTTGCGGTCGTAGTATGCGGCGATCATGGACCCGGAAGTGGCGGAACAGCCGAAATACCAGTCATAAGCAGGGACGGGCAGGGTGACTACCCCGGTTGCCGGGTTGGATTTGGGCAATTTGACGGATTTTCTTTCCAGCTCCATGCCGGGAGGAGGCGTCGGCGGGCCGTTGATGATCATTTGAGTCAGCTTGACCCCGTTTTTAACCGTGACCGTGTGGGTGATAAAATAATTGTTCACCTTGGCCTGCACGGAGGGGGAGAAGCCCACCCAAAAACTGAGACATAATACCGCCACAATCAAGATGATTCCAAACAAGGTTTTGCGACTTACAGAGATTTTATTTTTCGTTTTCATCTTTTCCCTTCCCGAAAGAATTTTTAGCGCCTGGCTTTTGTTCATGGCTGCTGCAGCCGGTCCTTTCCATGCCAGCAAACCAGACTCCGGACAGGCGTTTGGACAAACGCATGGAAATCTATTCGAAACAGATGAACCGCTTTTTCTTCGATCAAGCCTTGGGTATGTGCCACTAATATTCCACCGCAAAGAGTTGTTCGGGGTGGAACCTTATGTGGCAGACAAGGTCCGCTCCTGACCCATCGCGGATCTCGGAGCCCCAGTGACGCTTCCCATCAAGAGCAGAAATGAGCTGAACTCTTTCTCTCCGACCGTCTGCTTCTATTAATATAAAAAAATACATTAATTGTCAATGAAAGAAAGTTAACAAATCTGTTAGCCCGGACAGTTTTTGTATAAAAGGTCTCCTTATTGAACGAGCAGCCTGGTGCATTGGGGGAGCAGGCTTCCTGTGGTTGGGAATCGGGAATGCCTTGCTCCGAATGTGACATTTGGACCGGTCGTGGAATTATAGGAGTCCCAGACGTGGCCTGTCGTTGTGGCTGTAATCCTATTTTCTCTCTTAAATTATACGGCTTATACAAATCCTGAAACAGCAACACGCTTTGTTTTTTTTTTTTGTTTATTATCCTCCTCTTGTATTGTCCGCAGGACTGAGGGCTGATCGTTTTAAGGGGCAGCGGGTGGATTATTGTGAGCAATTCCACCGTAGTAACCCAACCAGATTGACCCGTCCTCGGCAGCAAAGATGGAGCCGACCCAATAATTGTTGGTATCTCCTGCCAACGTAAAAGTAGTCCATTTCTTCCCATCAAACCTGGAAACACCCCTGGTTGTACCCAGCCAGATGGAACCATCTCCGGCGATCGCGGCACTGAAAATTTCGTCGCCGGAGGATAGATCGCTCATTGTAAAGTTTGTCCATGTATTTCCGGAAAGGCGGTAAACCCCTAAAAATTCCGTGGTAAACCAAAGATCTCCATTGGGAGCTGCGATGACATCCACCGTATATTTTCCCTGGTCAGCCCACGGCGTTGGATAATTACTCCAGCCCTTTCCATCAAAGCGAATGAGCTTGGCAGATGTGCTGTTGCTGGAACTGAAAAGGAGGGAGTTGTCTGGAAGTATAAAGATGCCTCCCACATAATTTTCACCCTCTTGCAACAGGGTGGTTTGCCAGCTTTTTCCATTAAAACGCGAAACGCCTTTATCGCTTGTACCGATCCATAAAGCTCCATCCGGTGTGAATGCCATTGACCGGACATCGTTGCTTGCAAGTCCATTATCCATGGTGTAATTTGTCCAGGTTTTTCCATCGAACCGGGAAACCCCACAGCATTCGGAACCAAACCAGATTGCGCCATCCGGAGCCACAACCACGGGATTGATTTCATTGAACTGGAGGCCATTCCCCTGCCTAAAATGAGTCCAGGTTTTTCCATCAAAACGGTAAACCCCTACACCGCCGCCGCCTTCGCTGCCCGTAGTGGCAAACCACAAGGTGCCCTCCGGTGCCTCGGCGATGGAAATTATGTTTGGAACTTCCCCTCTCTGCTGGATTGACTTTTGCCAGTCTGGTGGAGTATAGGTAGTCCATGCTCCTCCGTCGGATTGGTGGGTTTCCACATTCTCAACCATTGGGGGTTGGAAGGCTTCATTAGGAACAGCCTGTGGAAGCGGAAAGATCATGGACGGGGGGGATGGAATGAGAGGCTGCGTGTCAGCAGGTTCGGGGGATATGGTTGTGGATGGGCCGGTTGTTGTGGGGCTTGGAAGAAAAGCAGTACTGGATAAAGAAGCAGAAGAAATTGGTGGAATTGGAATCTTGGTAGGCTGACACCCGGAATTGAGCAGCAGGAAACAGGCAAGCCCGACCCTCTCTCCCCATTTCCAGGGATATTTCTTCATGCTGTGGTTGAGTTTAAGGAAACGCTCGATAATTAATTTGGGCTGGAGTGAAAAAACAGGCATCGCTATTTATCCTCTGAGGCAAGAATATTCCTTTGGAAACAAGGGTGATTGATCCAAACTCTGGCGAATCTTTAATTCGGTCCGGTCTCAAATGCTCTGCTCTGACACGAACCGGCTGGTAACCCATTGCGATAGTCAACACTTAAGTGCGTTTGTTGTTTATTTTTCTATTTAAGTTTGCCAGCGACATAACCCGTCAATTTTTGCTCAAAGCCAAATCTGGTTCCGTTGTGATCGAATTTTACTTCAACCACTCCAACACTCTTACAAAACAATTGAGTTATGCCCCCATCGTTATAGAATTGTTCGATCAAGTAACAGTTCTTAAAACTTCCGGCGGGTGTCTGATCTGCTGATTGCTGAATAACAGCTTGTTTTCCGCCGTTTTCGCAGCTGGTTAGCGGCGGATGCCGGGGATCTTTCAAATCCACTGAAAAGGGGCACCAGCTTTTACCTACTAAAAGAGGGAAGTCATAAATTAATTGCAGCGTGCCTAAATCTACTGTTTGGAGATCGAAGGGAACCTCGCTCTTAAATACTTGAGAACCCCTGACAACATACCAAAATTCATCCGCCTGGCTGGATGGCGAGGATGTCCAATTGGAAGGAGCCTGGATAAGTCTGGTATCCTGCTTTAGATGAGCAACAAACAATCCGTTTGCATGATCTACATCGATCACTGTATCCGTGATTTGATAACGAGCGGTAATTATGTTCGTTGGATCAGAGGGTTCCGGTTGATATTCAGCATCAGAATAGATCCAGGAAGTTTCATTCGCAAGAGGCAGCTCATCTTGTACCGGGTTATCAATGTTTAAAGAAGATGGCCTTTGTTGTGAAAAGGAACAGGATGAGGTTGCCAGACAGCATAAAGAGATTGTGCAGCAGACGGAAAGGATCAATCTTTTATTTGTCATAGGCACCTTCTTGTTTGGAGAATTTTAGGACAGGGAAGTAATTTGAAGGAAGAGTACGGGAGCATGATCGTTGCCCGTTTATATTCATTTCCCGATGACCTTTCAACGTCTGGGCCTCAGCCGGTCTCGAATAATCGAGTTTCAATTTTATTTTATGCAATATGCGGCCAGGCAAGCAACCAGGGATCCCGGAGCATTGGCTGCTCCGTGAAGTGGCAGGCTGGCACTTATCGTCCTGGATTTCCAGACGACCAGTCCGAGGATGGGCGCGGTAACCGGGACGATGATGAACATTGAAATCGGGTATTTGCTGAAGGTGTACATGTGGGCGAGGGTGAACAGGCTCGCCTCGAAAAGGCAGATCCAGACCTCCTTCCACCCCAATTTGCGCAAGACGCCCCACAGAATAACGCGAAAGAGGGGTTCCTCGGACACAGCAGCATATCCGATTTTATGGAAGAAACACGAGACAGCTCCCTGTTTTAGACCCAGCCAGAATTCGAAGGGCGAGAGGCTTCCCACCTGGAATGCACCCGGGATGGCGAGAACGGCTGCGATTGCCCCGAGAAACAAGCTGGGAATGCGTGGAAAGGCAAGCGGGTCAGCGAACTTCCTGAATGTCAGGATCAGTGCCTGGACCGGTTTGGCCAGGACGATGATCCAGAGTGCCAGCATGTCGATGTGGAAGTCTTCCAGGTTTTTGCACTCCCGCCAAAGAAGAATGGCTGTAAAGAGGTAGGTGCCAATCTGATATCCCTAGAATATCCAGTCTGGTTCCGAGAAAATTCTAAGGATCCCTTCGAAGGGAATGCGCAGGGCAGGCAGGACGATGAGCAGCGACCAGGAGATTACAAGCTGCATTTTTTCAGACCTGGCAAGCACTTCCGGATTGGTGTTCATTTTTCCTGCTGCAGTCCCTCCCGTTGGGGCAGTCAGCTCGATCCCAACAAAGAAAGCTTGCCTAAATGGGAATAGGGATCAGGTGAACCACTGTCACGCCGAAGCTTTTAAGGTAGGCTTCGAAAAGGATTGAAGTTGACACAGCCAGAACCAGAATCAAGACGATCAGGAATATACCCCATAACATTTTCTTATCTGCGCCAAAAATCGCCTCCGCCCTGGATCCGAAAACGAGGAACATCGATCCGAGAAGAAAGGTTGCGACAGTCAGGCCAACAGCTTCTGGAGAAAAGAGAATGACTTTCTTCCCGCTCTGGATTTCGAGAATTGGCCAAAGCAGCCCGACGCATCCTGCCGCGCAGCAGCCAATTAAAGACAATCCTCCCATAAGCCTTACCGGCATATTGTTCAATTCCCCTCGGCCTCGTTTAATATGAAAGAACATATGGCTGCTGTCCGGGTTCTCCATGGAGCGGCAGTTCAACTTCCGCCCAATCAGATCAAATGCCTTTTGGGTTCCTTCCTGTCCTTTCTGGTTAGGGTTTTCCCATCATCAGCTGCGCCGCGCGCCGGCCAATCTCCACAGCGAAGTTCGTCCCCCGGTCCCAGGGGTAAACCTGGCTCATTGAAGCGAAGTACACCCCCTCGACCGGCGTCCGGATGGACGGGATATTCTTCGAGTGGTTCACCAGCGGTACCGGCTGGGCATAGGGGGTGCGGAACAGCCAGGACTTCTTGACCCAATCCCGCTCGAACCTGGGGTTGAACTTAACGAGCGCCGGCAGGAAGCGCTCAAGCAGTTCCTCCTGGCTTAGGCGGAAGAACTCGTGCTCTGGTTCCAGGTAATCGCCCATGTAGACGATGTGATCGCCGCCGAAGTGCTCCGCCCCGACATAATTGGTGTGCTCCACCAGGGCCAGGAATGGGTAGCCGGCCGACTTGGGCAGGTTGTACCAGTAGTAGCCTTCCTCCGAGAGCTGATGCTTGAGCGCCAGCACCAGCACTACCGCCCCCATGGATTTGAGCTCGCGCAGCCCGTGCAGGTATTCGTCGGGCAGGGAGGGGACCATGCGGGCGGTCGCCTCAGGCGAGAGAGTGACGAGCACCTTGTCGAACTGCCCGGTTGTTTCGCTGCGCACGTTGAGCGTACCCGCACCCGCCTCCCGGCTGATCTGTGCCACACTCGCTTGCAATCGGATCTCGACGCCCATTCCCCGCAGTTTGTCCGCGAATAAATTGGCGAAGTTTTGGAAGCCTCCCTCGAACGTGCCTAACCGGGTGGTGCGGGCTTTGAGGCGCGCCCACATCCAGGCCATGTTGACGTCCTTGTAGTAGCGCTCGCCAAATTTGCCGATGACCAGCGGCTCCCACATCAGCTGATAGACCTTTTCTCCTGCCCACCTGCGCATCCAGGCGTCCACGGTGACTTTTTCGAGCGGCTTCCAGTTGTTCGTCAGCCTCAGATACAGACCGACCAGCCCGAAGCGGGCTTTGTTAACGCCCCAGCCCAGGCCGGGGAACAGGATTGCCTTAAGAATGGAATCAAATGGGTAGAATTTTCCCCGATAGTACATGACCGTGTACGGGCGGGGGAAGAGCACCTTGTCCTCCCAGCCCAGCTCGCGGATCAATCCGAGCATGTGCTTGTCCGAGGCGAACCAGTGGTGGTAGAACTTCTCCACCCAGGAGTCCCAGTACGGCTCCTTGAATCCGCTCGCCAGCCCGCCGACATAGTCAGCGGCTTCGAAAATCGTTACCTGGTGGCCCGCCCGGGCCAGGTCGTAGGCCGCGGCCATGCCGCCGAAACCCGCTCCGATGATGGCTGCTTTCATGATCACTCCGGAATATCCTGACATCACCCGGGCGCCGAAAGCGTCCGGGTACCAAAAGTCAACCCTTGGGAACTTCTGGCAGGGCAGGTTCTTTAGCCTCCGCCCGCAGCGAATCACTCCACTTGATGCCTTCCCGTGCCAGGAACCAGGCACCCAGCGCCGTAATCGGGAACCACAGGGCGAAGTGCAGCACCAGGGTGTAGCCGGTAGCCAGGCCCTGTTCTATGCCGGCCGCCATCAGGATGGCAATGCCTGGGGCGTCGAAGGTGCCCAGGTAGCCGGGGGCGGCCGGGATGGTGGTGGCCAGATTGACCACGCCGTTCATTAACATGAGCGTAAAGAAACTGACGTTGAAGCTGAATGCATGCATGACCAGCCAGTACTTGCCGGTCTCGAGCAGCCAGATCAGCACCGAGGTCAGGAATACCATGAGCACGTTGGCTGGTGAACGAAGCGATTCCAGACCGTCCAGGAACTTGTGCATGATCCCGGAGGTTTGATCCTGGAGTCTCTTGGGAAACAGCCGGTCGATGAACCAGTCGCCGATGCGGGCAGTGACCTTCGGGAACATGGCTGCCAGCAGGAAGACCACCAGTGCCCCGAAGAAGGCCACGCTGCCCCAAACGGCAACATCCCGGATGGTCACGTTCCATTTTCCCACGGGAACGACCACCTTGGCCATCTGTGCCAGCTGGGTCAGGTTGAAAAAGATGAAGGCCAGCATGACCACCCCGTCGAAGATGCGCTCGACGATGATGGTGGCGAGCGACGCGGAGATCGGCACTCCTTCGCGCCGCTTGAGCACCACCGCCCGCAGTACCTCACCGGCCCGGGCCGGGTAGATATTGTTGCCCATGTACCCGATGCAGGTGATCGGGAACATGACAGTCGTCTTGATGGATTTGACCGGCTTAAGCAGGTAATGCCAGCGCCAAGCGCGCGCCCACACTGCCACAAAGTACACGGCCACCCCCGGTAGGATCCACCAGTAGTTGGCATGGCTGACCGCCTGCCACAAGTCCTCCGGATTCAGCGTGTGCAGGCTCCACCAGAGGAAAACCGCACTGATCAAAACCCCAACCCAGAGTTGCCAGCGTTTCATGCTTTCCATTGTACCAGAAGAGGCGGAAAGGGGCACCCGGCAGACAGAGAGGCATGAAACCTACCCTCCTGCAAGCCGAGAGGCGACATTTATGCCCGGGTGCACTTCGGCCGGTTTTTGGGGCTATAATTCTTGCCGATGCAGCTGAATGCGCCCGCCCCCGAATTTTCCCTGCCCGATCTTGACGGGCGTATCCACCGTTTGAGCGACCACCGCGGACGGATCACCATTCTCAACTTCTGGTCGGCGGAATGCCCCTGGGTGGAGCGTGTCGACCGGCAGCTGCTGCCTCTCCTGCGATCCTGGGGCACCCAGGTCGACCTGCTGGCGATCGCCGCCAATGCAACCGAAAGCGACGGGCTGCTGGCCTGGAGCGCCCAGGAGCGCGGCCTGCCGTTCGTCCTGCACGCCAGCCCACAGGTCCTGGAGGATTACAACGTGGAGGTCACCCCGACCCTGTGTGTGGTTGCCCCGGACGGCTTGCTCAGCTATGAAGGCGCGTACGACGATGTTACCTTTCGCCAGCGCACCCCGACCCGGTCGTATCTCAGGGAGGCTGTCACTGCGCTGCTGGAGGGCCGGCTGCCCGATCCTGGGTGGACCCCTCCCTACGGCTGCACCGTGGTGCGCCAAACCCCGGAATCATGCTAGAATAAAACCATGGCGATCGGAACGTCGCAGCGGATTGCGTTTCTTAAGAAAATCCATCTCTTTCACGGTTTGGCTGATGATCAGCTGTCAGCCGTGGCCGCTGAGCTGGAGGAAATGACCTTCCCGGACGGGCAGGATGTCCTCCAGGAGGGCGAATGGGGAGATTCCTTCTTTCTGATCTATTCGGGCGGGGTGAATGTCAGACAATCCATCGGGCAGAGACCCATTGCCCAGCTCGTCCCGGGGGACGATTTTGGCGAGGAGGCGCTGCTTTCCCACCAGCGGCGGAGCGCGACCATCACCGCTCGCGAAGATTCGCTTTTACTGACCCTCACCCGCGCCCAGTTCCAGTCGCTGCTCAAACAAGTTCCAAAATTGCGCGTAAATTTTGAGGTCTCCGTCGCCAGCCGCCGCCTGGCCCGCCAGAAGAAATTCAAATGGCTGGAACCGGACGAAGTGATCTACTTCCTGGCGCGCAAGCATCCCGTCCTGCTTTACCAGGCGATGATCGCCCCGGGTATTGCCATGCTCGTGCCGGTAATCCTGCTGGTCATCGCCTCGATCATCCGGTCCAGCACACCCGGTTTCCTGCCGGTGAGCTTCCTGTGGCTGGGAGGCATCCTCTTTGTCGGAATCGTGGGCTGGATCATCTGGCGGGTGATCGACTGGGGCAATGACTATTACGTCGTCACCAACCAGCGCGCCATCTGGCTGGAAAAGATCGTGGCCCTGTACGACAGCCGCCAGGAAGCGCCGCTGAGCACCGTCCTTTCGGTGGGCATCCAGACCGACCAGCTCGGGCGGCTGCTCGACTACGGCGATGTGATCATCCGCACCTTCACCGGCAGGATTCCTTTCCACCACGTCGCCCACCCGAACCAGGCCGCGGCATTGATCGAGGAACATTGGGGGCGGGCCAAGGAAGTCTCGCACAAGGCGGACCAGGCGGCGATGAAACAGGCCATCCGCAAGCGACTGGGCATGTCGGTGGACGAGGCGCCCGCACCCATCCCGCAGAAATCCGAGGAGCTGGTCGCCCAATCCCCATACCGGCCCAGCGCCCTGTCGGTCTTTTTCTCCAATTTATTCAAGCTGCGCTTCGAGGCCAAGGGCACCATCACCTACCGCAAGCACTGGTTTGTCCTGGTCACCCAGGTCTGGGGGCCAACCCTGATTTTTCTGCTCGGATTTGCGGTCATCATCTGGCGGACCGTCACCATTGTTAAAAATTCGCCAGGCGGGGGCGGTATCGACACCTTCATTACCATCGTAGCCATCCTGCTCGTCTTCGACCTCCTGTGGTGGATCTACCAGTACGTGGACTGGAGCAATGACATCTTCCAGGTGACCGAGGACCAGATCGTGGATATCGACAAAAAGCCGCTCGGGAGGGAGGAACGCAAGGCTGCTCCCCTGGACAACATCCTTTCAACCGAGTCTGAGAGGAGTGGTTTCCTGAAGGTCTTGATGAACTATGGGGATGTCTTAATCACGGTGGGTGGAACGGAGCTGCGCTTCGAAGATGTATTTGATCCGCCTTCTGTTCAGCAGGACATCGACCGCCGCAGGGAGGCGCGCCTCGAGCGGAAGAGACAGGCCGAGGCCACAGCCGAACGAGAGCGTATCGCCGACTGGTTCGCCGCCTACCACCATTCGGTGGAAGAGCTCCAGAGCCAGATGGAACCGCCCAACCCTCCAGGAGAAAATGAAATAGATGAGGAAAATGAAGATAAGGTACAATAGGCCCGTGCCCATTCCATTTTACAGGTTGAAGGATTATGGCCATTCGTGAAATTGTTACCCTGCCGAACCCGGTCCTGCGGCGTAAAGCCAAACCGGTAACCCGTTTTGATGACACCCTGCAAACCCTGATTGACGATATGATCGAGACCATGCGCCAGGCTCCCGGCGTCGGACTGGCCGCCCCCCAGCTGGGCGTTTCGGAGCGTGTGATCGTGGTGGAATATTCCGAAAACGAAGAGGACGAGAACGCCCCGAAGAAACTGTATGTTGTTGTCAACCCCGAGTTCAAGGAACTCTCCCCCGAAACCGAGCTCGGCGTGGAGGGCTGTCTCTCCATCCCGGGGCTGCAGGGCGAGGTCGAACGCTCTCTTGAAGTGCGCCTCAAAGGCCTGACCCGGCATGGCCAGCCGATCCGCATCAAGGCCAGGGGCTGGATGGCACGCATCTTCCAGCATGAGATCGACCACCTCAATGGCGTTGTCTTTACCGACCTGGCCGTCCGGGTCTGGCAGCCTAAGCCGGACCAGGTGCCGGTGGATAACGTGTGAACCTCACTCCCGCGGGAGCGAGGCTATAAAATGTATCTTACCCATCTCTCCCTGACCAACTTCCGCAGTTTTGCCCGCCTGGACATCGATGTTCCCCGGCGGGTTATTTTGCTGGTCGGGGCGAACGCCCAGGGTAAAACGAGTCTGCTCGAGGCAGTCTATTTTCTGGCGGCCTTCACCTCGTTCCAAACTCATGTGGATCGGCAGCTGGTCAACTTCCAGGCTGCCAGGGAGCCGCTGGCGGTGGGGCGTCTTGTGGCGGATTACACCCGTGGGCCGACCAGGCACCGCCTCGAGGCTCGGCTGATCCTCGAGCCTGTCGGAACAACCGGCCAGCGCCTGCGCAAGGAAGTCCTGCTGGACGGTGTCAAGCGCCCGCTGGCGGAGGTTGTCGGTCATTTCAACGCTGTCGTTTTCGTTCCCCAGATGGTTCAGGTCATCGAAGGCGGACCCGACGAACGCCGCCGTTACCTGAACCTGACCCTGGCGCAGGCCGTCCCCGGCTATGCCGGCCAGCTGAGCGAATACGCCCAGGCACTCACAGAGCGCAATGCCCTGCTCAAGCAGCTGGGCGAACATGGCGGTGATCTGGCCCAGCTTGATTTTTGGGACGACACCCTGGCCCGCCTGGGTGCTGAAATCATCCTGCGGCGGATCGAGATGGTCCAGGAGCTGGAGAAACTGGCCGCGCGCATCCACCGTGACCTCTCCCACGGTCAGGAGATCCTGCGCTTGAGCTACCAGCCCTCTTATGATCCACTGCCGCACCCGGACGGGCAGATCGCCATGCCGCTCAAGACCAGTCTTGACCGCAGCGGGGTGGCGCAGGATGAGATCTGCCGTGGCTTCCGCGAGAAGCTGCTGCAGATGCGCTCAGAAGAAGTCCGCCGCGGGGTGACCGCGCTCGGACCGCACCGGGACGAGCTGCGTTTCCTTGCTAACGGGATCGACCTGGGGGATTACGGATCGCGCGGCCAGGCGCGAACGGCCCTGCTGGCACTTAAGCTGGCTGAGATCGAGTGGCTGAAAAAAAGAACCGGCCACTGGCCGGTGCTCCTTCTGGATGAGGTGCTGGCCGAGTTGGACATCCAGCGCCGGGCGGACCTGTTGGGAACGATGGAAAAAATTGAGCAGGCGCTGTTGACGACGACCGATTTGAAGTTGTATACTCCCGGTTTCGTCCAGAAGGGGGAAGTGTGGGAGGTCAGCTCGGGTGCAATTGAGGTTCAGGAGGCTGCCGAAAACAAGTGATTCCTTGAGCAGGAAGGGAACCAGAACCAGACCTGTCCACCAACCGCTCTTGATTTGTCCCTCGCCCAGAATTTCGACCAGCCGTTCACCGGCTTTAGTTCACGGTCTGCTCAAATACGATGAAAGGGCAGCGCCAGGGGGACGCTGGACAATTGATTTCATCGTAAATAAACCGAAGATGGAATTTTAGTGATTATGTGCCGACCTGCACAGCATCGGCGACAGTCTATACGACAAACCTTGTTCCACTCGGATGCCTTTGAATTTTCTGTAGCGGAGCCATGGGACGCCTTGTTCGATGGAGCCAATTCGGCAGGGGTTCCTTGATATCGATCCGCAGGCAGCAGAATCAGCATTTATGAACAGAAGTGTTTTAAACTCCATCCGGGAATACGCTTCCCAACAGCCGTGCTCAATTGCCCTTCTCGCGCCTGGCCGCCAGCCGCTCACGTATCGCAGCCTGGTTGAGCAGCTCGATCTGACAGTGGCTCGCCTTGCCAGTCTGGGAGTACAGCGCGGGGAACGGGTAGCCGTGGTCCTGCCTAACGGCCCGGAGATGGCAGTCGCATTCCTGGCAGTCGCATCCATCGCCACCTGCGCACCGCTGAACCCGGGGTATACCACCCGCGAGTTCGAATTCTACCTGTCCGACTTGAATCCGAAACTCCTCCTTGTCCAGGAAGGCTGTGCTTCGCAGTGTATGGCAGCCGCTACTTCCCTGGGCATCCCGATGGTGGAGCTTCAGGTGCATCCGGATTCAGACAGCGGGGTGTTCTCACTGCCTGAGCGCAAGCCTGCCGGACTTCCCCTTGAATTTGCTTCCGGGAAGGATGTCGCCCTCATTTTGCACACCTCCGGGAGCACCTCGCGCCCCAAAATCGTCCCGCTGACCCACGACAACCTGTCCGCCTCGGCAGCCAACATCGTTGCATCCCTTGAACTAACTGCTTCAGACCGCTGCCTGAATGTGATGCCGCTTTTCCATGTCCACGGGTTGATCGGTGCAATGCTCTCTTCCCTGGCAGCCGGTGGAAGCGTGGTCTGCACCCCAGGCCCGGAACCCGAGAAGCTGGTGGCGTGGATGGCAGAGTTCTCACCGAACTGGTATACGGCCGTCCCAACCCTGCACCAGGCTGTCCTGGAAGCCTCTGCCCGGCTGCCCGGACTGCTCGATCAAGTGCGCTTACGCTTCATCCGATCGTGCTCCTCTGCACTCTCGCCCGAGATTGGGCGGAGGTTGGAAACGGTCTTCCATGCACCGGTGATCGAGGCTTACGGGATGACCGAGGCCTCCCACCAGATTGCCAGCAACCCGCTCCCACCTCGCGCGCATAAATTCGGATCGGTCGGTGTGCCCATCGGGGACGAGGTCGCCATCCTGGATGAGGCCGGCTGTCATCTGCAGCCCGGCAGCATCGGGGAAATTTCCATTCGTGGAGCCAATGTGATGCAGGGTTACGCGAGCCCTGCTGAGGCCAATGCCACTGCCTTCAGCGATGGCTGGCTGCGCACGGGCGATCGGGGCTACCAGGATAGCCAGGGATACGTGTTCATCCAGGGTCGCCTGAAGGAGCTGATCAACCGGGGAGGTGAGAAGATCATCCCGCGCGAGATCGACGAAGTCCTGTTGCAGCATCCGGCTGTCCTGCAGGCAGTCGCTTTCGCTGTTCCCCACAGCGGCCTTGGGGAGGATGTCGCTGCAGCTGTTGTCCTGCGCCTGGGCGCGGAGGTGACCGCCATGGAGCTCCGCGGCTTCGCTGCCAGGCACCTGGCGGATTTCAAGGTGCCCCGCAAGATCGTGTTCCTCCGGGATATCCCCAAGGGTCCTACCGGAAAGGTGCAGCGCATCGGGCTGGCAGGCAAACTCAGGGCGGAGCTGGAGGCTGGTGCCAGCCCGGAGGCGGGATCCCACATGCCCCCGCGTACAAGGCTGGAGGAACAACTCGCTGGTATCTGGTGTGAAGTACTCGGGGTCAGCAGCATTGGCGTACTCGACGACTTTTTTATGCTGGGAGGGGATTCGCTGCGCGGTGCCCAGCTGCTTGCTAAAATTGGGGAGCAAATCGGAGTGGAATTGACCCTTGGCGATCTGTTCAATGCATCCACGATCGCCAGTCTGGCGGAGCGAATCGGCCCGCAAACAAATACCCCGGGAAAGATGCCCTAAATGTCAGACAGCGAAACCATATCCCCGCTTTCCTTTTCGCAGGAGAGCCTGTGGTTCCTCCACCAGCTGGATCCATCCATTCCGGCGTACAACACCGTTTTCCTTTTTCGATTGACCGGGCCGTTGGACATTGCGGCGCTTGAAAAGAGCCTTAACGAAATCATCCGGCGTCACGAGACACTGCATTCAGCCTTCCCCGCCAATGACGGCATTCCCTGCCAGGTGGTCCTGCCTATCGAACCCCGGCCTCTGCCGGTAGTCTCTTATACAGGGACGCCCGAAGACCGGTGGGAAGCGAAAGCCTCTGACTTTGCAATTTCCAAAAAACGCCAGCCGATCGATCTTGCTGCTGGCCCGGTGTTTCAGGCATTCCTGCTCGTTTTCTCCCCCGAAAATCATTACCTGGTCATTCATGTCCATCACATTGTCGTCGATGCCTGGTCTGAAACCCTCATTTTGAAGGAATTGGCTGCTTGCTATGATTTATTTTCCCGGGATGAATCTCCGCAGTTGCCCGAATTGAAGATGAGGTTTGGCGAGTATGTTCGCTGGCAGAGGGAGTGGATGCAAGGCGAGCGCCTGGAGCAGTACCTCGCTTATTGGAAAAATAAACTCGAAGGCGCCGCCCCATCCCTGGATTTGCCTACTGACTTTTTACGCCCGCGCATCCAGACTTTCAATGGGATGTGCCATTCCCAGGTGCTGCCTCCCCTGGTTGCCTCCAGGCTGAAGGCATTCTGTCAGCGCGAGCGGTATACCCAGTTCATGACTCTTCTGGCGGCATTCAAGGCATTGCTGTATCGCTACACTGGCCAGGAGGACATCCTTGTTGGCAGCCCGTTCGCCAACCGTTCTCCCAAGGAGACCGAAAACCTGATCGGTTATTTCGTCAACACCCTGCCGCTGCGGACCTGGCTGGGGGACGATCCGAGCTTCCGGGAACTTGCCGGCCGTGTACGCACTTCCGTTTTGGATGCATTCCAATATCAGGCGCTCCCGTTCGAGCGCATGGTGGAAGATCTCAAGATAGAACGTGACCTGAGCCGCACGCCGGTCTACCAGGTGGTGATGAACATGCTCAATGTACCGCCGCACCCCGGAACGGTGGGGAACATTCGGATCGAACGGATTTACTATGACCACAAGACTACGCCGTTCGATCTGATGATCGATGTACGGGAGTCTGACGCTGAGCTCACGATCAGCCTGACGGCAAATACCGATTTGTTCGGGGCGGATGCGATCAAACGTTTCAGCTCCCATTTCTTCCGTCTTTTGGATGGTGCACTCGCCGACCCGGAATCAAAGATCTCCCGCCTGCCGCTTCTCGCGGATGGTGAGCGGGCCTGGTTCAGTCCCGGCAGAGAGCGTCCCCAGGAGCCTCCCGCGGGAAAATGCATCCACGAGCTGTTCGAAATCCAGGCGGAGAAAACGCCTCAGGCCACGGCATTGGTATACCAGGATCGGAAAATGACCTACCGCGAGCTGAATGGACGCGCCAACCAATTGGCCGAGCGCCTGCGGGCGAAGGGGGTTGGTCCGGATACGCTTGTGGGGCTTTGTGTGGAACGGTCTCTGGAAATGGTAGTAGGCGTGCTGGCGATCCTCAAGGCGGGTGGGGCTTATGTGCCACTTGATCCGGATTATCCCCGCGAACGCCTGGCGTTCATGTTGCAGGATGCAGCCATATCGTTGGTGCTGGCCCAGCAGCACCTCCTCAAATTTCTGCCTGCGACCGGAGTAGAAGTCCTCTGCATCGATGAGACCGGGGGAGAGACATTAAGTGTAGAAAACCTTATCTCCGTCACGAAGGCGGACAGCCTCGCCTATGTGATCTTCACCTCAGGTTCGGCTGGGCACCCCAAAGGGGTCATGGTTACGCACTTCAATGTTGTCCGCCTGTTTCAATCGACACGGGAATGGTTCCATTTTGGCGACCATGAGGTCTGGACATTGTTCCATTCCTATGCTTTTGATTTTTCGGTCTGGGAAATGTGGGGCGCCCTTTTGTTTGGAGGCAGGCTGGTCATCGTTCCTTCCCAGGTCAGCCGGACGCCAGAGGAGTTTTACCGTTTGATTTGCAACGAGGGCGTTACTGTGGTATGCCAGACACCGTCCGCTTTTTACAACCTGATGGAAGCAGAAAAGAATCTGGGTCCTTCCCTGGATCTGGCCCTGGAAACTGTGATCTTCGGGGGTGAAGCGCTCAATTTTCAGCGCCTACGGCCATGGTTCGAACGTCATGCTGAAGGGCATCCCAGGTTGATTAACATGTACGGAATTACGGAGACAACCGTTCATGTCACCTATCGGCTGATCGAGGCCAAGGATTTATCCGGACCCGGGAGCATGATCGGCCGGGCAATCCCTGATCTGAGCGTGTACATTCTTGACTCCAACATGCAGCCGGTGCCGCCGGGGGTCAGGGGGGAAATATACGTGAGTGGGGCGGGGCTGGCGCGCGGGTATCTAAACCGCCCGGACCTTACCCTGGATCGCTTCATTCAAAACCCTTTTTTCGACCATCTGGGGGACCGCTTGTATCGGACTGGCGACATGGCTCGCTTCCGTGCGGATGGCGATATTGAATACCTGGGCCGGGTGGATGATCAGGTCAAGATCCGTGGGTTTCGGATCGAACCTGGGGAAATTGAGGCGGCGCTGCTGGAAAATGCCGGGGTGCGTGAGGCAGTGGTCGTGGCGCGTTCAGAGCGGCCGGAGGACCAGCGTCTGGTGGCTTTTTATGTTCCCCGGCAGGAGGCTGCCCCAAGCGGAGGTGAGCTGCGCCAGTTCCTGAGCGAGAAATTGCCGGCATATATGGTCCCATCGAATTTTGTGCAGCTGACTGCCATTCCACTGACCTCAAGCGGAAAGGTGAACAGACGGGCGCTCGCGGAGCTGGAAATTGCAGAGCGCTCGAGGCAGTACATTCCACCCCGGGATGAAGTCGAAGCAAGGCTGGTCGGGATCTGGCAAAGGGTGCTGGACGTGGAGCGCGTTGGGATGAGCGACAATTTTTTCGAGCTGGGCGGCCATTCCTTGCTCGCAGCCAGGTTATTTGCAGAGATGGAAAAAGAGTTCGGGAAAGTTCTGCCGCTGGCAGTGCTCTTCGAAAATGGGACTGTGGAATATCTCTCCCGCTTGATCAAATCCACCCCACAACCACTGCAAAACTCGTTAATCATTCCGATGCAGGTGGATGCGACCAAATCACCGATTTTTCTTGCTCCCGGCGGCGGAGCGGGAGTAGTGTATTTGTTTGCCCTGGCCAGGCGCTTGGGTGAGCATTATTCCGTGTATGGGTTGCGGAGCGTGCTGGTCGAGAACAACCGGCTGCTCACGATCCCTGAAGTTGCAGCCCGGTATATGGATGAAATGCGAACCATCCAGCCCAATGGAGCCTATTACCTTCTGGGACATTCAGCGGGTGGGATGGTTGCTTTTGAAATTGCCCACCAACTCCGTACCTCAGGCGCTCAGGTCGGATTGATCGGCCTGCTGGACACGTATGCCCCCGATCCACCCCCGAAGGCGACCTGGCGTGAAAGGATCCTTATCCACTGGCAGAATTTCATGAACGCCGAGTTTGCGCGTGAACGGCTGGCCTACATCCTGTCCCGCTTCCAAAACCTTTTTGTCCGCAAGGTGAGAACGACGTTCCTGCTCAATTTCGCCATTCGAACAGGCCTGATCCCGAAGGACCGCATGACGCTGAGCGCCCTGGGTCAGTTTATCTACAAGCCCCCGTTCCTGGATGGAAGACTGGTAGTCTTCCGTGCCACACAGCGGCCCTGGTATGTGCGCATCGACCCATTGGCCGGTTGGAAAAAGTACGCCCAGCAGGTGGATTTCATTGATATCCCTGGCAGTCATATGTCACAATTGAAAGAGCCGAATGTGGGTGAACTGGTAAAACGACTGCAGGCGCACCTGGTTGCGCTCAATACAGCTAACTGACCGCCGGTTCAATCAGGCCCTTCCTGGGAGAGGAGGCCTTGAGGCCCAGCCAGCGGGTATTTCCCAGGCAGAGAGCGATGCGGGTTTCCCCTCGCAGGCAAGCGCCGCAATGGTTCCTGGCCAGGGTTGGAAGGGAATAATCTCCCAGCCCAATGTCGGAATGGCAGCCAGGTCCAATTCCTCCGCTCTGGAAAGACCGTCGCCAAGGCCCTTGAGGTAGGCCTCCCTCTTGGTCCATAATCCCAGGAAGAAGTGCGGCTGTTCGGCGGAAGGAGTGTGCATAAACTCTTTCCTTTCCTCCCTTGAAAAGTAATGCTGCAGGATGTATTCCGCCTCCCGGACTGGATGGACAGCTTCGATATCCACTCCCACGCGTGCTCCTGAGGCGAAGGCATAAATGGCCAGCCCTTCAGAGTGGGATAGATTGAAAGTCAAATGGGAAACATGGCGGGGGGCCACTTCCGGTTTTCCATGACTGCCAGGTTTCAGGAGTATTTTTGCTGGATCAGTGTTGAGGTAGCCTCCCAGGAGCATGCGCAGCAGGGCGCGGCCGACAATGAATTGCGAACGGCCGGCCGGGAAGCGCAGCGAGGCAGCCCGGGCGAGCTCCCCTTCAGAGAGGCTGCTTTCGAGGCTTGCCGCCCTTACGATAAATTCATCCAGCCTCGCCCGCCAGAGATGCACTTCGCCTGCCGCCAAGCGGGGAAATAAATTGTCTGAAGAGGGTTGAATAAAATCGATGTCCATTCTGTTGGGGGACCGCCTACAGGCAGCTGGCATTTCTTAAAGCGGCTTCCTGCCCGGCACACCCGGGCGACGCGGGTACTGGGGCGGCGTCGCGGCAACCTTGTCCACAACTACGAGGTAACGGCCTTCCGCCACACCGGGCAGCGTCACCGGGATCAGCTGTCTGACCAGCCCACCCAGCATCTTCAAGGCTTGATCTGCCCTGGACGTCTCCACGGGCCCGCTTTCCCCTTTTTGGGCCAGCATTGTTCCACCGATCCGGACCAACGGCAGGAGATATTCTGCCAGCACCGGCAGGTTGGCAACCGCGCGCGCCACAGCCCAATCGTACCCCTCGCGCTGGTCCGGCATCTGCCCAACCTCTTCAGCACGGGCAGTAATCACCTCCACGGTTTCCAGCTTCAGGATCTCGACCAAATGGCGGCAGAAGGCGGCTTTTTTGCCCACCGATTCAACCAGGGTCAGCCGCATGGAAGGGTAGAGGATCTTGAGCGGGATGCCGGGAAAACCGGCCCCCGTTCCCACGTCAACCAGGCGTTTCGGCGGGTTTTCCTTCCAGGCGAGAACACACGAAAACGAATCCAGGAAGTGCTTGGTGCGGATTCCGTCCGCATCCCGGACCGCGGTCAGGTTGATCTTTTCATTCCAGTCCAGCAGCTCGCGTTCGAATGTCATCAAGGCCGCCACCTGCCTGTCGGTCAGGTGGACCCCAAAGAGCTGCTGCGTGGTCCGGGCGAGATTATCCATAAAAATTTACCGAACGGGGACTTTCGCCCTTGCCCACAGGGCACCTCTCGGCACCCTGCGAGAGAGCGTTACCCCGAAAATTATACCCCTCTCCTTCTCCCCCATGCCGATGGGGACAAAGAGAGGGGTCTTAGATGGAAATAAGATTGGGGGAATCAGGCTGCTTTGGCTTTCCTCGCTCTGCGCCGCTTAATCAGGGCGACGATGAGCCAGATGATCAGCACAATGGGGCCAAAGATGAGGATCAACATGGGCAGGATGTACAGCACCAGCTGGATGAGGAAGTCCACGAAACCTTGCAGGAACCCGACCAGTGCCTGGATGGAATCCCGGGCAACACCCTGGGGTTTCCAGCCGCCGATGGTGATCGGTTGGATCGTTTTTTCAGCGACCAGGGTCACATCGATGAGCGATAAGGATGAAGACTGCTGATCGTAGCGCATCTGGCCCTGGATCTGATCGATTTGCCCGCGTACGGAAGCGATCTGGTTGTAAACCGCCAGGACGTCCTGCGTCCGGGAGGTTGTGTTGCTGTTGGGATTGTTCTTGGCCTCGTCCATGATCGCCAGCAGGTCCGTTTCAGTTTGCTGCAGATTATTGAGCTGGCTTTGCAGGTCTGTATACTGGGCGGTGATGTCCTCGCCTGTGATGGTCTCATTGGTCACGTCGACTGTCCCGGCTTTGATCTGGGTCCTGGCCTCATCCAGTTTGTCTACCGGGACGCGAATGGAAATAGTGCCTTCAGGAGCTGTGCCCCCACTCGGGGTTTCGACCTGATCCATGTTCATCGAGACCACGTATCCGCCCATGCCAATTGCCATCTGGGAGATGGCATCCATTTTAGCCTGGGGGCTGGTGACGACGATGGTGATGCTGGCGGTCTTTACCACCAGGCGGTCCTGGGTCTGGGCGGCACCCCCGGCTGCGCCCACGGCGGATGAATTTGCGCTTTTGTCCTGGCCAAATGGCTCCACCGGAGCTGCAGTGGCCGCGGCTGCTTCGAGCGCCGGAGACGACTGGACCAAGCCGCTCGATACGTGCGTAAACAAGTTGGGAGCCGGTGTAGCTGATCGGCTGGCACCGCAGGCGGTCTGCGCCAGGGTGATCAGAACGAGAACGGGAATAAAAAGGGCTTTTATTTTCATTATTCCTCCTCCAGTGAGGTAAGGGATGGATTACCTCCTAGACGACCTTCCCCGGATAAAAGTTCCAGAGATTTAAACACGTGATGAATCAACTCCTCCGTCGAAAACAGCCTGTGGCCTTCGCTTGTCGGAAAGAGCACCGGAATTGTCCCTCGTGAGAAGGATGCGTGCCGCCGGAAATAAAGGATGCCAATTTCTATCCACGTTCCCGGTGAGGCGCTGCTGCTGTTTCCTCCCGTTAAATTAAATGCCTACCAGCCCTCGGCCAATCGTTCGGCATGGCGCTGAGGCAGCCCGGCAGCCAGGATGCGCTTCTGCACCGCTGGGATGTCATACTCCACCCGGTGCGGCTCCCAGATGTGCGTCTTGGGGTAGTAAATGGCGTAAGCAGACCTGGGATCCCGGTCGCGCGGCTGGCCGACCGAGCCGGGATTCAGAAGAGCCCGGTCCGACAATTCGTAGCGTGTCCCCGCTTTCGGCACTTCAATGCTGATATCGTCCTTATCTTTGTGGTATTGAAAAACCGCCTGGAAGTGTGAATGGCCGATGAAACACCAGGGGGTTTGGAATGCACCCAGGTTAAGACGCGCCACAAGAGTGTTCATGATGTACTCCCAGACAGAATTGCGCGGGCTGCCATGGGCCAGGGTAATTTCCCCGCGCACCACCGGCGTTTCCGGGAGACGGCGCAGGAAGGCCATGCTGGCTTCGCTCAAGACTTTCCTCTGCCAGACCAGGGCCTTGCGGGCGTCAGAGTTGAAAGTTTCCAGCGGCTGGTTACCGATGGCGGCATAATCGTGGTTGCCCATCATGCAGGTCAGCTTGGGCAGAGCGCATAAACGCTCGATACACTCGTTGGGATCCGGGCCGTAACCGGCAATATCTCCCAGGCACCAGACTTCATCCACTTTTCCGGCATCTTCGAGGACGGTGTCCAGAGCAGTCAGGTTGGCGTGGATATCCGAGATCACCAGGATTTTTGTCATTGGGTCTCCAGCAGGACTGCCACGCGTTTGATGATGGTCTCGGCAATGTCGATTTTGGACATCAGCGGCAGGTCTTCCCGCCGGCCGTCGGAGTGGAGCAGGATTACGCGGTTGTTCTCCGCACCGAAACCCGTGCCGGGGACCGTGATATCGTTGGCCACGATCATGTCGAGATTCTTGGACTGCAGTTTGCCGGCGGCATTCTCGACCAGGTCGTGACTTTCAGCAGCAAAGCCGGCGACGATCGTAGGCCGGTGTATCCGGGACCTCTGCTGGTCGATCGCGGCAAGGATGTCCGGCGTGGCCTCCAGTTCGACGCGGGGGACGCCGTCCCGTTTTTTCATTTTATCCTTGGCTACCGCCTTTGGGCGGAAATCAGCTACCGCAGCCGCCATGACCAGTCCATCCGCGTCGGCGGATTCAGAGAGTACCGCCTCGAGCATTTCCTGGGCAGTATGCACTTCGATCATGCGGGCCCCGACCGGGGGGGTCAGCGCGGTGGGTGTGGAGATGAGCACCACATCCGCGCCGGCGTCGAGGGCGGCCTGGGCCATGGCATATCCCTGCTTGCCTGACGAGCGGTTGGTAAGCATGCGCACGGGATCCAGCGGCTCCTGTGTCCCGCCGGCCGTGATGACCACTTTGCGGCTGGCCAGCTTACCCTCCCGTCCGAGGACGAGGCGGATGTGGCCGAGCAGTTCAGAGGGCTCGACCATGCGCCCCTTACCGGTCAGGCCCGAGGCCATGTGCCCCTCCTCCGGCCCAGCAAAATGAACGCCGCGTTCATTCAGGATGCGGACATTTTCCTGGATGGCTGGATGCGAGTACATGCCCAGGTCCATTGCCGGAGCGATCAGGATCGGGCTGCGCGCGGCTAGAGCGGTGATTGTCAGCAGGTTGTCGGCCAGACCGTGAGCCAGTTTTCCCAGCGTGTTAGCCGTGCAGGGGGCGACGACCAGGAGCTGGGCATTTTGTGCCAGACCGACGTGCAAAATATGTGCCTCACCCCCCCAAAGGTCTGCGTCGGTGAAGGCCTTGCGGCCGGTTACGGACTGGAAGGTGAGCGGTGTGACGAATTTTTCCGCTCCGGCGGTCAGGATTACATCCACCTGGGCCCCGGCCTGGGTCAGTTTGGAGGCCAGGTCGGCGGATTTATATGCCGCGATCGAGCCAGTGACGCCCAGCAGGATACGTTTGTTGGGAAAAATAGACATTGGGCTGATTATACTGGAAAAAAACTTCACCACGGCGGTTTGAAACGGTTCTGTGTCCTCACCTCAGAAAAATGACCTAGGGAGAAAAGGCTATTGATATCTGCCGCCATGTCTGTATAATGAAAGTGATAAATTCCACATAACCGGACCACTTGGGGAGGCGTTTATGCATAAACGTTTCGTGGTTTTTGTGATCCTCTTGGCTGTCGTGTTGATCCTGGCAGGGGGAAGTTTAATTGCCGTACGACGTGTTCCGACCATGTCGGATCTGATCCTCCCGGGCTCCTCTTCAATCCACGTCAGTCTTACCACTCTCCAACTCGCCGGAGCCTGGCCTCTGGACTCCTACCTTCCAGTCTTTGTTTCAGCGGAAGGAAGCCAGCCGATTAAGGCGATCGATCTCTATATCAACGGAAGCCTATATGAAAGCCGGGCCGCTCCTGCCGGCTGGGCGGGTAAGTCCTTTGCCACTCAATGGAACTGGCAGCCGGGAACCTCGGGGCAATTCACCCTTCTGGCATATGCGACCGACCAGAACGGCCAGACTGGCATTTCCACCCCGGTGGTCCTCCGGGTCGGGCCGGCTGGCGGGTCGCGCTCTCCGATCACGGTGAATGCGGGGGACACGCTGCAAAGCCTGGCCAGCGCCAATAACCTTCCCCTGGCTGAGGTTCGGAATGTCAATCCGGGCATCGATCCGGTCAGCCCGCTGGAACCGGGCAGCCAGGTGTACCTTCCCAACCCACCCGCCCCGATCACCAATCCGAAGATCATTGCAGGCTTTCCTCTTTCCCAGGTGGGGCAATCCACTTCCCAGGGCAGCGGTGGGGCAGGGACTCCTACGGTCACGTTTCCCCTCACCCCGCTATCCCCCATCGGCCAGACTGCCGGTCAGCCGATCTCTCCCCCAGGCTTCTTATCCAACTTGCAGTTCTGGTTGAAGACCCAGGGTGGAAATACCTCCGCCAAGCTGCCGCATGCCCCCATCCTGCAGGCTAATTTTTCCGGCTGCACCGCCCTGATCAGTTTCCAGAATGCAGTCACCTTTATCGATCCTGGCCCGGACCATGCGTATGACTATGCCCGGCCGATGAATGAAGATGGCTTTTTCCTGTACCGCTCGCAGGATGGAGGTCCCTGGGAGCGGATCGCCACCTGGCCAAAAATTGTCGATATCGTGGATGCAGAAAAATATGAATACCCGGCGAGCTTCCCGAATGAATATGGGCTTGTCAGCTTCTACCTCTCTGCATTCAATGCTGCCGGAGAAACGCCCGGCACACCGGCATCGATCGCGCTGGACACGGGGCAATGCCCACCGCCTTCGAATGGCGGGAACGGCCAGAACCAGATCCGAATTGAAAACGGCAACCTGATCCTGCCCCAGGCGATGGATATGGCCTATTTCTACATCCAGATCAACGGATCAAGAGGCGTGCGGGTTCCCGAGGGGGACCGCACCTACTTACCTGGCTCCGGCATTCAATTCAATATTAATTCCTACCTCGATACCTTGCTGGACTCGGTTCAGCAGCCGGATCTGGACTTGAGCCTGGAGGTCTGGGGCTGGTCAGGCGGCCAGCTGACCTTTGCCGGGAACTTCAAGACCACCATCCACCGCTCGGTACTGACCGTCTGTTCGGTCGAGGGAAAGGGAGGCTGCACGGGAAGCGGGGGTGGCAAATGGGTCAGCGAGGTCAATCTGTTACCGGACATCCCGATCCAGAACCAGAGCTTTGAATTTCGCTGGCAGAGCACGAGCCTGAGTGATGTGAACCAGGTGTGTTCGGAGCTGGCAGCCGGACCTTTCCCGAATGACGATTACTGGAGTGTTGACCTGCCCATTTCCGCCGGTTGTGACCCCACGGTCACTGACCACGAAGGTACATTCCTTGAAGACCTTGGAGCGGAGCTCTACCCGCCAGGCGGCGGCTCGAACTCAGGCTGGGGGGCAGGGGATCAGGTATTCGATTATCAAAGCAACTGGTGGCCGAGCAACTATCAGGAAGGCCAGCCGTTTTCATTATATTTGCGGGTTATCCCTCAGCTGAAGATCAGCGGATATGCTCAGTTTTCTAACACAGTCGTCATGCACTACAATACGCCACCGGTCCCCTCCGGGCTGCCACCGCTGACCTCCCCCTATCCCAGTCTATACAATGTCCAGATCCTGACCGATTCCTATACCCCACCCAACTTCGTGTCTGGCGAAAATTGGGGTTGTGTGATCGTGGACAAAGACCCCACGGGAACATACAAGCCTGATCAGGAAATCTGCCCGGCCCCGCTTTTCACCGGCGACTGCGGCAGCGTATTGTGCATGTTGAAAGCCGAGCTCAAGGACTTTGAACAATGGTTCGATATGATTGCCTATGGATTTGACACCATGATTGCCGATATCGGCGGGGACATCGCATCCATAATACCGGGTTGCAGCGGCGAGTGCGCTTCGGTAGTAAAGGACGCGGTCAAGTTCGGCTTCTCCTACCTGACCGGCATGCCTCCCGACCTTCCCAATTTAAGCAGTCTGGTCTCTGACGACATCATCCCGGACGTCGTGGACGAGATCCTCGACGACCCCACAGCGGGCACTCTATACAAAGACTGCTCGTGGTGCGAGCAGCAGCTGGAGGATCAACTGACCTTGGAATACACCCAGTATGTGAACCTCAGCAGCCAGCCAGCCTGTTTTGACGCCTATGAAGCCATGTTACGCACCCTGAAGCCGCTCTGCCTGGATCCCAATATCGTGGTTCACCCGGCGCCTGGCTCCTATAATTTTCCCGGCTCCGTGCAGGTCAAGATCACCCGCAAGGCGACCCCCGAAGCGCAGGCGATGACCAAGGCGGATGCCGACAAGTATCAGCTGACCCTGGTGGTCACGGTGGACAATCCCACCAACACCGGCGTGCCCGAAGGATCCATCTACCAGGATGTCCGTGTACCTATTCCCTGGTTGCAGCCAGGCGAATCAAGGACGATCCCGATCGCGCTGACACCCTGCTATAACCACCAGAGCAACTACTGCGTGGTGGGCGAGGCCTGGGATGCGATTAAGCCGCTTTACTTTGGTGGCACCTCGCATATGCAGGCTGCCGAAGACTGCTACAGCCCGGGGAGCACCCAGGATTGGGTTCCGTGCACTGGCGGTGGACAGGATCACTGGGACTTCGCCGATCCGGTTGGGCCTTGAACAAGGCAGGAGAACCCAAGATGAAACCTATTTTCCGTTTCGGGCTGATCCTTCTTTTCTCTGCAATGACCGCCGGCTGCAACCTGCCCCAAACAACCCGCCTGGTTCTGCCAGGCGGTGTGGGGCCGCAGGCGTGGATCGATGCGCCCCTCGACGGGATGCGGCTGCCGCTGGGGCTCCCGTATGACATCGTTTTCCATATAACCTTCGATTCCTCCGTCGCCGCGGGCGAGTTGAGCATCAATGGGCAGGTGTTGGCGACCCTGCCGAACCCAATGGCGGGAAGCAACCTGGCCACCCTGCACAAGACATGGACTCCGTCGGTTCCGGGTGAGTACACCATCCAGGCCCGCGCCGAAAGCTCAGCCGGTCAGTGGGGAGATTACGCCCGGGTCGTCGTGGAAGTGGGCCAGCCGACCTCCACCCCGAGCGCCACGCTCAGCCCGACGCCCAGCCCGACACCGACAGCAGTGGTCGGGGTAACCTTCTCCAACACCACTGCCCCCAAGCAGGTCTACCACGGTGGCTGCACTCCCAATCAGGTGCTCTTTGCAGTGACTGTGACCCAGACACAAAACGTCCAGGCTGTGACTGTCTTTACCCGCCTGGAGGACGGAAGCGGGGCAACGCTCACGGCCTGGGACCAAGGCGCGGCCATGTACCCTCAGGGCAATGGCGTTTTCCAGCACAGCCTGCCCACCAGTGCCCTGTCCGGCGTGGGGCAGTTCAACTCTGCCCTTCTGCTGTACCAGTTTGTGGCTACGGGCGCAGGCGGCACGATCTTGGCGCGCAGCCCGGTCTACAATGATGTCATGCTGGGCCCGTGTGGGTTTGATTTCGATATCCGGAATTTCCCGCTCCTGATCCTTACCCCAACAGCCACGCCCCAGGTGGTCAAGTAACGCCCTGAGAGCCACAGCGGCAAAGGCAAACGCCCCAAGACGCGGCGGAAATCCTGCAGAGTGGTGCTCCACAGGATTATTTCCGGTAGGTGCCCATCAGCTCGGTGCTGCCCAGAATATGCCCCTGGATGGCCTGCTGCAGTTGGTTTACACTGGTCCCTGCGGGCAGCCCGAGCTGGCTGTCCAGGGCGTAAAATTTGAAGAAGTAGCGGTGCGTGCCGGAGGGCGGGCAAGGGCCACCGTAGCCGAGTTGGCCAAAGGAATTTTTACCCTGCAGGCTCCCATCGGGAAGCTGCGGCGAGGCGGGGATGTTTTCAGCCAGGCTGCTCTCAGGGGCGGGGATGTTGTAGAGCATCCAATGGGTGAAGGTTCCCCCCGGGGCGTCCGGATCATCCAGGATCAGGGCGAAGCTCTGCGTCCCCTCCGGGGGATCTCCCCACTGTAGGGGCGGCGAGATGTTCCTGCCGGTGCAGGTGTAAACCGGGGGAATAGGATTCCCCTGTGCAAAGGCGGTGCTGGTCATTTGGAATGCCATCTGGACCTCCTTGGGGGTGAAAGAAGGAGAAGTATCTGGGGGTGGTTCCGTTTCCTGAGCTGGCGGAATAGCTGTGAATGTCGTATGGACGGCCGGGACGGGGTTCACCGCAGTTGAACTGCACGCCGCAAGAGCCAGCAGAAGTACCATTAAGGGGATACCAATAAATTGGGTTTTCATTCTTATGTTCTCGTTCGATTTTCCTTATTTCCAGGAGTCCCATAGGATTAACCGTTTATTCGTTTTCCGCTGAAAGCTTTCCCGTAATCGATATGCGCATCGGATGCAGCTCGGCGGCCATGACGTTCTGTTTGACCGAAGGATCGTTGAACATGAACGCCTGCGCGGCGGCTTCGTCCCTTGCGCGCAGCAGCACCAGGCCAAAAGTTTCGTCCAGACAGGGGCTGGCCAAGAGCACCGTCCCGGTTTCGGCAGCCGCCTTCAGGTATTGGAAGTGTGCCTCCATGACGGCGGTTTCCTCCGGGGTAGGATCGTCGAAAAAACCGTGGCGGTAGGGGTGGATGAGGTAAAGGTATTCGGGCATAGATCTGCTAATCAGAGAAGGACCCGGTCCAGGTCTCAAAGCGCCGGCCGCCGCGCTGATCGCCGCGGTAGAAAACCAGGTAGGTCATCATCTGGTAAGGGATGAATTTTTGCTCCTCGGGCTTGTAGATGGCCAGGTCGAAGTAGGTGTGCCAGGTGCCCGAGTTGAAATACATCTGGTTGGTCGGGCGCTCCGATGCCCGGAACGTATCCAGGGGGACCGTCTCCGGGTGGTGGGTGTGACCGTAGACGATGAACTGCGCGCTGTGATTGATGAAAGCTTTTTCCTGCAGTGCATGCCGGGCGAAGGTGATCCCCTCAGGATTTACCTTTTTGCGGATCCAGGTAACGATCTCGTCCAGGGTTTGGAAGGACATCCCTTCAGTGATCTTGATGGCCAGTTCCAGCCCGTCGACGATATTCAGCTTGAATGGCTTGTTGTACCCCTGGACGAACGGGAGCGCCAGGAATTCGTCGCACATCCCATTCCACAGCTTCCTGAGCTCCTGCTGGACGGAGGGAGGAATGTTGTTCTGGTGCAAGTGGCCGCTGATCCAGAGCGGCGTCGCGAGCATTGGGCGGACGTTGACGAGCTCCCGCAGGCTATCGATCAGCCCTGGGGGCAGCTCATCACCCAGATGGGCCTGGACCTCCACCGGAAAGCGGTTGAGGATTTCAACGGCAAAGGCATCCCCCAGGCTGGAGGCATCCCGGCCTTTCTCTGGATCGAAATTGAACTCGTCCCATCGGTCGCCATGCTGGGCATGGACCTGATAGCCCCCCATTAAATCCTGCAGCCTAACCGATTCCCCGAGCTCGTACGGGAATGGCCGGGACGAGTTTTCCAGCCCAAATGCCTCCACGATTTCAGTGCGGATGGCATCGAAGGCCCTGCCGGGGAGATGATAATACCAGTCGTGGTTGCCGATCATATAGTGCAGGCGCACCCGGACCGGTATCTGCTCGCGGGCTTTTGGGTCGGGCAGGCCCAGGCGTGTCGAGGGTGGCAGGGTCAGACCGCCCGGCTGTGTAAGGGCCTTGAGGATGGCTATCGACCCGGCGTTGTTTTGCAGGACGGCGTGCGTGATGGCCTGGATTTTGGCAGCAAACTCAGGCGCGTTTGGATCCGTCCAGGGACGGACGGCACCTGGCTCCCCAAGCTCCTTTTCGAGCCAAAGGGTGGAGTGCAGTACTTCGAGAATGTCCCCCAGGAGAAGAATGTCGATGGTTTTCACTGGGCGATAGCGCCCGCGGCTGTTCCAGGAGGCATTGAACGCCAGCTCTTTCAAGCGGTCGGAAAAAAGCCGGAAAGAGGAAGCGGGAATGGATTGGCTGCAGGTCCCGTCCCCGATGTGGATATCGCTGAAAATAACCAGCATTGGAGTTTCTCCGTTGAGCGTGTTCTTAATCGGGTTTATTATAGCCTGAAGCGGGGGGATTCTTCCGGGTCTGGCCTGTGCATAATGATTAAAGTGGAGAATTCCCTTTTCACTTTTCAATCTCGTCAATTTCGCCCATTCCTCTCCAAAAAACCTTGCTTTTTTGAGCTAATTTAGAGTACTATTACGTTAATTATGGCTGCCTCGACGCCTTCTCCACTGCCTCGCACGAACGGCGGTATCCGCACCGGCCGGGTCCTGCAAACGACCATCAGTGTGGCTATCCTGGTTGCGACCCTGTTTACCGGTTTCTCCCCCATGATGTTCTCCACCAACTTCAGCTCGTTCCTGTCGGTGCTGCTGACCCCGCAGCCGCAGGTAAATGCAGTCGCTCCCACCTCACAGAGGACCCTGCGCATAGGCATCGTCTCTGGCCATTGGGGCAACGATTCCGGTACGGTGTGTGCCAACGGCGTCACTGAACAGGAAGTAAACCTGAAGATTGCCTCGCTCGTTAGGCAGAAGCTGGTCGCCCAGGGTTTCCAGGTTGACCTGCTTCAGGAATTTGACCCGCGCTTGAACGGATACGTGGCAGCAGCCCTGGTCTCAATCCATAACGATTCCTGTGACTACATTAACGATCAGGCGACAGGTTTCAAAGTTGCCTCGGCTGTTGCCAGCCGCGACATGAACCTGTCCAGCCGCCTGGTCGCCTGCCTGCGTGACCGCTACGGTCATGTGACCGGCTTGCCCTTCCACGCCAACAGCATCACTCCCGACATGACCTACTATCATGCCTTCCGGGAGATCGACCCGAGCACCACCGCCGCTATCATTGAAGCCGGCTTTTTATATAAAGACTATGCCATCCTTACCGAACACCCTGACGAGGTTGCCGACGGGATAGTCGCGGGGATCGTATGCTTTGTTAATAATGAAACTGTGAATCCCTTGCCCACGGATACCCCTTGAGATGATGAACCCTGATCCGACTGCCGCGCATCAGGCGCTATTGAAGGCCCGGCAAGCCTTGCAGGGCGGTGACCGACCGGCCGCCCGCCGCTGGGCAGAGCTGGCCGCCTCCCTGGATCCCGGGCAGGAAGAACCCTGGTTGATCCTGGCCTCCCTGGCCAGTCCGCGTGCCAGTGTGGCTTACCTCGAACAGGTGCTCAAGATTAACCCGGGGAGCAAGGCAGCGCGCCAGGGGATGCGCTGGGCTGCGGACCGGTTGCGCAGGGAAAAAGCCCGTTCTCCCGTGCGGAACACCGGACCTTCTTCCATGAAGGATACACAGCCTGAGATAGTCGCCCCTGCCACCCTCCCCAAGGTTGCTCCCGAGAACAGTCCCTCCACCTGGTCATTGACGAGATACCGCCGTTCCTATTTGACGTTGCTGCTGCTCCTCGTGTGTGGGATCGCTGCCTGGACGATGTGGCCCGGGAATGCGCTCCCGGCAATGGCCCTCATTCGTAATAGTATTGTCCCCCAATTCACTTCGACGGAGCCAGGCGGTCCGGCCCAGGTGGATAAACCCACCTACACTCCGACCATCACCCTGACCCCCACACCCACCTTCACCTTCACCCCTTCGCCGACATTCACGCAAACCCAAACCCCGACCGACACACCTCTGCCGACGGCTACCAATACTCCTCTGCCGACGCTCGCCCCGACCGATACCCTGCTCCCTCAAACCGCTTCGAACTCGGATCCGTACGGGCAGTTTACCGGTTTGAGCGGCACCGGGGAGCGTTGGATCGACGTTAACCTCTCCCAACAAACGCTGTACGCTTACGAGGGCAACACTCTCGTGGCAAGCTTCCTGGTTTCGACTGGTGTCTGGCAGTTCCCCACCGTGACCGGTCAGTTCCATATTTATGTTAAGTATCTCTATACCGATATGGCCGGCATTGGCTATTACCTGCCGAATGTTCCCTATACGATGTATTTCTACAAGGGCTACGGCATCCACGGTACATACTGGCACCATAATTTTGGCCACCCGATGAGCCACGGCTGCGTCAACATGTATACCCCGGATGCAGCCTGGATGTTCAACTTTGCCTCGGTCGGGACACTGGTAAACATTCACTACTGATGCCTCTGACTAAATCCCTCTCCCGGCGCGATTTCCTCAAGGTGAGCGGTGCTACGCTGCTCGGCCTTTTAATTTCCGACCTGCACGTCGAGCGGGCTGCGGCCGGCCTTTCACCGAGCCAGGGACGCGTGGTCTACGACCACCTGCTGATCCGCGACGCGCCCTCCTTCCAGGGGATGCGCTTGGGCTCATTTCCGCGGGACAGCCTGCTGGAAATCAGCAGCCAGGTCGTCGGGGGCGTCGAGAGCGATTACAACCGGCTGTGGTACCAGATCGGCAAGCAGGGCTACGTCTATTCCGGAGGTGTCCAGCCGGTCGAGACCGTGAAAAACCCGGCAGTGATGGATATTCCGCAGATCGGAGTGGTCGGGCAGGTGACCGTGCCGATTGCCTATTCATCCTGGGATGTCAATCACCATCCTGTCCCGGGGCCGGTGTTGTATTATGCCACTGCCCACTTCATTAATGAAGTGGTGACGGATAACCGCGACGGCAGCCGGTGGTATAAGGCTTATGACCAGCTCTACCAGGCTTACTACTACATCCGCCCGGAGGACGTGCACATCCTGTCAGCGGATGAAATGGCACCCCTTTCCCAGGGTATCCCTGAGAACGAGAAACACATTGAGGTGTACCTGGACTCGCAGCTCCTGATGGCTTTCGAAGGCCACCAGTTGGTCTATGTGGCCCGGGCTGCAACCGGGAAGAAGGGATTCGAGACCCCCACCGGCCACTTCCACACCTTCCATAAACGCCCGACGGCCCATATGACGGGCGGCTACGACGAGTACAGCATGTTTGACCTGCCGGCTATTCCCTGGGACAGCTACATCACAGAAAGCGGTGTCGCGATCCATGGAACCTATTGGCATAATGACTTTGGCACCCCGCACAGCCACGGCTGTGTCAACCTGGCCCCCCAGGATGCCTTTTGGATCTATCGCTGGACGCTGCCGACCGTGCCGGAGGGGGAACGTTTCCTTTACGTGCCTGGCAAGGGAACCGAGGTTTGGGTTTATCCTTCTGTTTCATAAAAAACAGGAATCCTGGATTAACGCGGGTAGCCACCCGCAGAGTTTTGCCTAAGGGAGCCGGGTTCCCGATCGGTCGCACCGTGGATTGATTTTTTATAAAAGCAGAGATAAAAAATGCCCCGCCAACCCCTTTTTGCCGGTCTTATCGTGGATGAAAACGAACACCCCGTGGGCACTGCCTTTGTGGGGGGAGAACCCTGCTATGTGGTCGACGACGGCGGCTTTCACCGGCACATCCCCTCCGAGCAGGTGGACCGCCAGGTGCTCGAACTCATGCGCAAGGAGATCGCAGGGAACGAAGATTCGCTCAGCCAGGCTGCCGCCAAGATGCTTGGAACGGAAGACATCTTCTCCAAGGCCATGCTCGAAAATCAGCTAAAAAATATTGACCGCCAGTTCGAGGACCTGCTCGATACAGGCATCCCGGAGGATGGTCGGGCTTACATGGGTATGTTGGGTTTTAAAGTGGTGATCAATATCCATGGTGAGGTGGTGCGGTTGGACCAGCCTGCCGCTCCGGATGGAGAGGGGGATGGGGGGGAATAAAGCTGGCTCGGGCGGGGGTATGCAGAACCATGCGGGAAAATTTCTTGCGGCCTTCCGCAAACGCTGGAACCAGCGTGCCCGTGAATTGAAATTCCAAACGCACGTCCTTTGGCTGGCGTACCGTGACCCGCGAATGCCTTGGTATGCCAAGGCCTGGGCGGGGCTGGTGCTGGCTTATGCCTTCAGCCCGATTGACCTCATTCCTGATTTCATTCCCATCTTCGGATATCTTGACGATCTGCTCCTGGTTCCCTTAGGGATTGCCCTGGCACTCAGAATGATTCCGCCCGGGGTGATGGAATCAGCACGGGAAAATGCGCGGCAGGAAACAGGCGCGGGCCGCCCGGTGAATTGGGTTGCTGCCGGTGGGATCATTCTGGTCTGGGTTGCAGGGCTGGCGCTGGTCGTTTTATTGATCTTCGCCTTGCTCGATCACCTCAGGTTTTAAACACATCTTTTCGTTCAAAAGTGGTTTCGCCTTTTACTTGACTCCGCTTCCCCGTGATTGTATGATGATATTGAAAGGAAACCGGATGAGTGTGGATGCAGAAACCCTGCGAAGCGCCATGCGCGCCTGGGCCACGGGTGTGACGATCGTCAGCGCCCGTTCCGATGGCCTCCGGCATGGCATGACGGTCAGTTCGTTTACTTCAATATCGCTTGAACCGCCGCTGGTACTGGTCTCGCTGGCAGCCTCCAGCCAGACGCACGATCTGGTGCTCCGCTCCGGATATTTTGGGGTGACCATCCTTGCGAGTGATCAGCAGGAGATATCAGTTCGCTTCGCCGCGCACCTCCCGGAATCCGAGGAGCGCTTCGCTGGCATCGAGACGGAACCCCTATCCAGCGGTGTTCCGTTCGTCAAGGGCGGTCTGGCATATTTGGACTGCAGGGTGGCAACCAACTATCCGGCGGGGACGAATACGCTCATCGTCGGGGAAGTGATCGCAGCGAAAGGAGTGGAAGACGTCAACCCGCTTCTGTATTTCAATCAGGCCTACTGGCAGCTGGGAAGGGGAGGAACACCCGATGAATGAAAAACTGACTGCGGAAGAAAAGCAAACTTTATTGAAACTGGCTCGCCGTGCTTTGGAAGAGGGCGTGCGCGGGCATCCCCTTCCGCCCATTGACCCGGCGGAACTGACCCCGACTTTGCTCGATCCGGGGGCTGCCTTTATCACCCTGACGATAGCCGGCGAGCTGCGCGGCTGCATCGGCGCGCTGGAACCCTACCAATCGCTGGTCGAAGATGTGCGGGAACACGCCGTCGCGGCTGCGCTTGAGGACTACCGCTTCCCGAATGTCCAGGAGGGTGAACTGGGGAGCATCAACATTGAAATCTCCCGTCTGACCCAGCCGGAGGCGCTCGAGTATTCCAGTCCCGACGACCTGCTGGCCAGGCTGCGCCCAGGCGTGGATGGGGTCATCCTGCGCGACGGCATCCGCCGGGCGACGTTCCTGCCGCAGGTGTGGGAGAAGGTCTCTGACAAAAAGGATTTTCTCGGCCAGTTGTGCTGGAAGATGGGTGCCGCCCCGGACACCTGGCAGAAGAAACACCTGGACGTGCTTGTCTACCAGGTGGAAGAGTTCCACGAATAATCTGTTGATCTTTCGGGAGGGGAAGCTGACTTGGCAACGACTCGCTCTTCACCGTCATTAGCTCCTGTTCGTCAGACAGTCAAACATTCCTGGGTTGGGATTTCTTCTTTTGTGGTTGGTCTCCTGGCGCTGTCAGCGATTATGGTTCCCCTCGTCAGCTTGGCGAGAATTGTTCTTTTTCATCAGATAAATGGAATAACCTATGATGACGTAATCGACTGGCCATCTTTGCTGGCAGTGGCCTCGCCAGGCCTTGCTTGCTTTGGACTGGGTCTGGGGATCAGCGGCATCGCCCAGACGCATTCCAAAAGAATATTCGGAACGATCGGTATTATCCTAAACAGCCTGTCTGTGTTGGGTTTTGTTCTAATTTCATATTGGTCGGCAATCTAATTTTGTTGCGGTGGTTGACTTGTCGATGGTGATCGACGATACAAAAATTCCTGCTTCTCCCAGAAGCCCCAGCCGGCACTCCCGCGTTGGCATCGCCTCTTTTTCGATCGGTATCCTTGCCGTGCTGCTTGGATCTATTTATACTATTGTGTTGGTCGGGGCTGCATTATCGAGAACACCAACCTCTTGTACTTGTCTAAAATTACCTGATTTCATCAATAACCTAGAGTGCATATCGCCAGGCCTGGCGATGCTGGGCCTGGGGTTGGGCATTGGTGGAATCACTGATAAGGACTACAAAAAGACATTTGGAATCATCGGACTGATCCTAAATGTTTTGAGTTTGGCCATGCTTTTAATTACAATGATTTTCAGTATATTTTATGGATAACAACGAACCCAACCCGGGCTGCTGACCGAAAGGCTTTCCTTTAGTTTGTAAGCGGGACCGCCATTTTAAACCTGGGTGAAATATTGATCTTCGATCGACTGCCAGGTTTCCTCCGGCAGGGACATGCTTTTTGCCAGCAGGGGATGGACGCGCCGGATCTCCTCCGCCAGTCTTTGGGCAACACGCCGGATCGAGAAGTGGGCGTTGGCGGATGAACGCAGCTGGCACAGGGCGAAGGCTTCCCGCAAATTCACCGTAAAAAGCACCCGGCGTTTGAAGCCGTTAGGGACAATATAAGAGGCAATATGCGGATTCCAGGCGGCCAGCTTTTCGTATGCCTCACCAGCAGCCTCCATGGCAAAGCGGTAAGGAGCCTCGAAATCCGCCTCTGCGATCCGGCGCGGGACGGCATACCCCAGGCGGGCTGTCAGCGCCTGCGGAGTCTGTGTCATCATGCGGTGGCGTTTGAATTCGGCGTAGGCACCCTGGTCGAGGATCAGGTCGAAGGTGTAGCTGGTGTATTCCAACTCGCGCAGAGGGGCATCATGGCGGCCAAGCCGTCCGAGCAGAGAATTTGCCAGGTGTTCCACATCCGAGCTGGAAAGGGATTTCACCGCATTCAGCGCTTCGACAAACGACATCTCGCTGAAGCGCACCAGTGCCGCTGCGAGGATTTTGTACTCCCCCTCGGCATCATAGGCCGCCAGGCGGCACCAATCATCCCCCTCTTCGCTTTCATCACCTTTCAAAACGAACTTTTCCAGTTCTTCCGTCGTTTCGGACAGGTAAGCGACTGGCGCGGCATACTTCAGCAGTGTCGGGAGCTCGGCGGAAGCCACATGCTTGATCTCCTCGCCAATCTGGCGAACTTCCTGCAGCGGGTGCGAGAGCATCTTGCGGATGGCATTTTCCAGCACGCGGGCGTTGGCGGTCATGCCCAGGTTGGCAAGCGAGGCGGCTGGCAGAAGGAAGCGGCACGAATCGATATACTTCGAGCGTATCCGGCGGTCGTAGGCAGCTTCCTTTTCCTCCTCCTGGATCGGATTCTGACTCTCCACCAGCCTGCGAACTGGTTCGAGCGACTGGGCATATGTCTCGAAGAGCAGGCTGCAGGTGCGTGTATAAACCTCTTCCAGAGGCTGGCCTGCCAATTCGGGCGGGATTAAAAAGCTGTCCTTTCCCCATTTCTGGTAGCGGGTCGACTTTTCCGTGTAGGAAGCCAGCCGGTTGGATTCGATGCATTCCACGGCTAGGCGGGAGACATTCTCGATGGCGATGTGCAGGACAGCGTGCTCGGCCACCGAGGCGTGCCCGTAACCGACCACCCATTTTTCATGGAAACGGGCACTGGATTTGTCGGTCAGCTCTGCAGCGATGTCATGAAAGGATTCCGGCGAGCGGGAGGTCTTGGCGAAGGCAACTGCGATTGTCTCCGGATTGAGTTCCTTGGGGGAGAGCAGGTAGATTTGGCGTTGCGGCATGCGGGTAATATAGACGAAAACGCCCCGGTCGTCAACCGGGACGTTTCCGGGGATTATGCAATATACTGTGCTTAAAGTGAATGATATAAAAGATTTGCCGATCGACTCATAGTTGGACGGCGGACTCCAAACAATAATGAAGAGATCAAAATTTTCACTACTTACTTGCTCAATCACCTTTGTAGTAGCCTTTTTGGGAGGGGTGTTGCTGTGTGGTCTCATTTCCAAGAATAGTTACCGAAATGATCTAGTGGCCCAATGTCAAATGCCAAGTAATAAGGCCATGGTTCGTTTATACTTGTTTAGGGGAAGCAGTGTTACAACATCTGATGTCTATTCAATTACATATCAAAGGCTTGGATCTGAAGAGGTGACAATATTCTCCGCGTATTCAAGCCCTTTCGTCAATGATCTACATTGTGGACAGAATCAAGTAACGCTCATTTGTGATCCTGAAAAGCCAATATCCTTATCCCAAAAATGGATAGAAAATGAATTAGTGAATAACAATACCTTCGCCAATTATGGACTGATGGAAGGTTGGAAAACCGGGTGAATGGCACCCAAACGGGCGATTTGCTCAAAAATGTCAGCCAATAAAACGGCATCAGGTTTTTCCGGAAGCATTTTTATTGTCTCGACTGCATATCGATAGCCGTGATAGTGCGCCTTCAAATCCAGGATACTGAAATCCGGATTGTTCCGTTGAAAGCGGCGCAAGAGCACCTGGGAGAGATTGACCAGGAAGAAAGCCAGATTGGCGGCATTGGTCACAGCAGTTTTTTCGATGTTCATAAAATCTTCCAAGCCCCAATATTGTTTGGCGTCGCGGAAGTTGAACTCGATCTGGAAACGAAGACTATAGAAGTGGATAAGTTTGGCGTAGCATAACTCCAGATCGGTGCTGAACAGAATGACATGGGCCTGGAGTTGAGTATCCAGATTGGTCTTAAGCATGATGACCACATTGAGCGGCAGAGCAAATTCCTTGTTGAGCAGTTCGGCTTGATAAATATCGGTCCGGATATTCTTTTCGGTGGTGCTCTCTTTCAAATACTTCGGATCCATCTTGCGAACGATCACTTTGTCGCCATATTTCGAATGAGGCCCAGAGCCTGGATAAGGACCCGTATAAGAAAAATACAAGGCCGCATCCTGGCGGAGTTTCGAGATCAACTGCAATCCGCTCTGGGTCACCATCCATGCGCTCGGATAATTGCCGAAGTGACCATCCATGACCAGGTATTTGAGCGCCAGAACCTTGCCAATTTGCTGCAAAAACGCCTTCAACGCCACCTGGATCCGCTGTAACTCGGCATTCAACACGACTTCGGCACTCTTTTTGTTCCGGCTGCCCTTCGGTCGTCCACGTTGGCGCTTTTCTCCAGGTTCCTTCTTCTTGGCCTGCTTCTTGGCTTTGCTGGCAGCCTTCTCCGCGTCACTCCGCACGACCTGATCGATCTGCACCGGGTAGGATTTCTCTTCTCGAACATCGATCAGCGAAAAAGCAAAGAAGGCCAGCCCCGCGATCGGACGTTGTTGGATGCTCGAAAAGAAGCGATCCAATCCATAGGTCTCTTTGCCCGCTTTGCCGCACACCACTTCGTCGCCTGCCAGAATGTACTCATCCTTGGGATCCCACAGCCATTTCTGGAAGAAGCTCCACAACACTCCTGCCCAGGGAATCGCAGTGTGATATAAGCGCTGGATCGTCCGGTAACTGCCGCCTTTGTCGGTCCAGCGCGAGATGCCCAGCATCGTTACTCGTCCGGTCATCATCAGCATTCCTAAAATGATCCGGCTCAACTGGCGCAAAGTCGTTTTCGAAATCAGAGGTGCTATGCTTTGTAAAAGTGCTAGAATGTCTGTCATGGGCTTCTCGGGTTTGGGTTGTTGGTGACACTTCAACTTTACCCGAAAAGCCCTATTTCGTCAGTTCATTTTTGGCGAAGGTATTGTGAATAAGCCAATATATTTTAATAAGGGCATTCTAGAAAGCCCCGAATATCAAGATGATGTTTCAGGCTGGGCAGGTGTTGAAGTAAAGCCGCATATTCCATGAGAGAAGAATTCTTTTCCTTCGATCGATAGCCGCCCAACACCGGCTTGTATACCATTCTGTTGACTCAACTCAATCTGAGTTTTTTTCCCTGACATATTGCATTATCCGACATTCCGCACCCAAATAGCTGCGGAGGAGAAATAAAGAACATCTTGCATAGGACGAACCTATAATAACCCGCCGGTATAGATCAAGGTCTTTCCAAATAGATATGCGTTATGGAAAGATGCCCATGGAGCTAATAATCGCACTTAAACAACAAAAGGTTAAGGTCGATAAAATGCCTAAAACAAGGCCAATGATGCCGAAGCGTTTGTTTTTATTTGGCCTAGACACGTTGATAATGCCAAACACGATGGCCCCTATACCAATGCTCGGGAAAGAAAGACAGAGCCATGGTAAAGCATCACTTTCTAACATCTGTAGATGATTGTAATTGCATGGACCGAGGTCACAATAAAAATCCGGGAGACTCAATGAAATATAGAGGAGCAGTGCAACCCATGCTACAGCCAATATACCAGCGACAAGGGCTGGAATTCCAAAATTGGGCCTTACTGATAGACCTGATTCCTCCATGTTTTATGTCCCTCGTCAAGCTTTTTTCCTCTCAACCCAATTACAAATACCGAGTTTCCACCATGGAAGATCGCGGGATGGACTACTTTTCAAGAAATAGAGGGGTATTAGCGTTGGCATCGACGTCGGCAGACAAGCGACTACGAATTCAAGCGGGAAGACCACTAAACCTATTGAAGCCATTTTATACCTCCTCATCTTATGTGGTCCGACATTTCGTTCTTAAACGGGCGGCGAATAACAATTTCTCACCTGCGGCCCCAGTAGGTGAATGATCCTCAACTGGTCTGGTTTTAAATTGAGCACCTGTCGTGAAACCACCTGGTCATCTCTAAGGATCAAGAGGAGGTCGATCCCTTCGAACATCTGGAAAACCCAGCGCATCGTCGGGGATTGAGTTGGTTTTCCCGTTTGGGAACGGACCGAAACATTCTCTTCCTGCAATCGCAGGCGCAACTGCCGTTCCGCCAGGGAGAAGACCAGCCAGGCCAGCCCCATGACCATGATCAAAGCCATGATGCGAGCAGGGTTTTTGAGGAACAGGCTGTGGGCGAAGAAGACGGGATCTTTGAGAAATCGGAAGCCGCGTTCCACAGAAATGCCCTGTTCTTTGTAGTGGGATAACATCCCCTGGATGGAAAGTGCCTCGGGTTTCAGCTCGTTGGTCGCCAGGATGAATTTGCCGAACGAGCGGCGCACTTTTTCGAGTGCGGCTGGATCCGGCTGGAGATCCCCACGTAATTGATAGCCGGTGACCTGGCGAACATCGCCAGGCCCCGGGCGGCCGCGGCGGGGATAACGGCTGGTGGAGGCCACCTTGGCCTGGGCACGGTGGTAGTGCAGCTTCTGGTTGAAAAGCGCCAGAGCCTTCTCGGCATCCGTCTGGCAGTTGAAGGTCTCCTGCATCAACTTACGCCATTGGACCCTGGCCGTTTCCAATTCTTTGGCTTGTTTCCGCTCCAGCCCTTTCTCTTCGCGTTCGGCCGCCACTTCCGAGTACACTACCAGCCATCTCTGCCGGATGCCTCCATACTCGCTTGGCTCTTCCTTCCCCCAATACCCCTCTTCCAGGGTTTCCAGGCCCTCTTTTTGGCTCTTTTCCACCAGCTCTTTGGCCTGCTTGAGGGTTTCCGGCACCCGCGTCAGCCACTTGACCTTCTCCATGGCCTTCAGATTCTCTTCCGAATACCCCGCACTGTCCATCACATAATACGGCTGCTCCGCTTTCCCCAGCAAGTTGCAGTAGGCCTGTACGCTCTGCGGAAAGCTGTTCCGGTCGCTGCTGTTTCCATCCAGCGCTTCCAGCCAGATCGGAATGGCCGCTGCCTGCGTCGTTATCAGGCTCACCACCGCCTGCTTCAGGTCTGGGCGATGATCCTTGGAGTAGCCTTCTGTGATCGTGATCCTCCGCCAATCTCCGTCTCCCGGCTCTCCTTCCCAGCCTTCATATTCCCCGTGCACATGCAGCGTGCTGCTGTCCAGATGAACAAATCGATGCTCGATCCCGTATACCTTCAGCGCATGACTGGCCACCCCCGCAAACACTTCCGTCACCCCTGCCTCGAATAGATCCTCCAGTGCGCGTCCCAGTGTGTCATCGTTCAGGTCCTCGGCGCTCAACCCTTCTCCCACCAGCAAATCCACCGGCCGGTTCTGCATGTAATCCGGGACCAGATACAAGGCACGACTGGTGAACCCCAGCGCATTCAAGATCATCGCCTGCACCGCCTGGCCGCAGCTGACCTTGCGTTCGCTCGCCTTGACCCGTGTATCTACCTGCTGGATCAAACCGATTCCCCGGCAGACACCGGTTACGATCCCCAAATGATCGATCCGACGCGTCTCATAGCGTTCCATCCCTTAAGCTTACACGATAATTTCCTCCCCCGGCCAATTCATGGTGCGGAATGTCGGCATTATCCCTTCTGGGGGATTCTGCAATATTGAACGCGGCGAATCCCTGCTGACCAGCGCACGGTTCGTCAGGCGCGTTCGGAGTGTACCGAATTGGGATTGGCAATCGTTTTAATCCAAAACTCATTAAACTTGTCTCCATCAATTTTGGTTACAACCTTTGTAGGTTTTCCAGTCGCCTCTATTTTCTCGTGAAGCCAGCCATCCCTTACTTCAAATTTTAGTGGGAGTGCATTGATCTCTGCACCTTCATTCCAGCCCAGTGCAATTGCGCAGGCTAATGGGTCATGCAGAAAATTGATGAGGTCATCTGGCAATCCCGCACAGGTTTCCCCATATTTCCTTTCCATCTCCTCGTCCACTGCGAATGCTTCAGCCTGTTTCGCAATTAACTGCCCCAACGGACCAGACTTCCGCAAATCCTCCAAATAGGCCCTTCGCAAGGCTGTTTCAACGGATACCGTGAGTGGGATGAGGGTTGGATTGGAGTTTTCAAGAACGTGCTTTGCCGATTTAACATCCACCTGGATGTTCCAGTCCATGTTATTTTCCCACTGTGGAAAACCAGCTCGAATGGGATATATGTATCCAGCCATAAGGAACAGTTTCGCTTGTTTTAATATCCCAGGATATTTGAGGTCGAGCAGATACAAATTAGTGAAAGGACCGATTCCAATAATCGTTGCATCTTGCTCGAATACTATGCTTCAAAAGACGAAGAGCTTCCTCGGGTTGATTGGGCGATGGCGAAACTGGTTCGCCCCAGTACCTTTCCTCAGAAGGGTAGCCCATTTCAGGGTAACGATAAAACCCTTGGGATACCTCCGCTCCCGCGGCTACCGGAATCCCCCTTTTTCCTTCAAGTCCTAAGACATGCCGGGTATACCCCGCTCTTCTCCCTTTTGCCTCCGCCACTGTGGTGATCCCTACGAGATCGCTCTCTTCGGGCCAGCGGAGCAGCATGGCGAGCGCGCAGAGATCATCAATATCGCCACCTAAATCCGTATCCAGGTGTATTTTCAAAGTGCTCCTCTTTCTCACAGATACAACCGATATCGCTATTATATACACAATGGGTCAGTGGAAAGATTCAAACTCGTCCGGTTAAATGATAGACAAGGTTTAATCGGTCGCCAGTATCAAAGCATGGGGTGGTCTCCTGCTTTTCTCTCTTTGCGAAATTTCGGCTCCCACATTATTCCAAGCTTTCACTTAAAATAATCCATAAAGACCCTCCCCACCTTGAAGCTATTTGTTATAAAATATAAACTATTGATATAGGCTATCACGGTTCTTTTTATCGCATTATCGCCAACGGCCTATCCAGGAGGCGTTCAGCCGTCTCTTCCGTGAGAAAAGGAGGTAATTTATGCCCGAAAAACCTGATCGTGTTTCAATCAAAGGCAGCGCCCGCGCTGAGTTCACAGGAGCGCATCTCATCGGCGCAATTCCCGATAAAGAGCGCTTTCGGATCACCATCCAGCTGCGCCCGAAGAATCCGCTGGGCCAGTCGTCAGCCGGGCAAGCCATGGACGATGTTCTGCCTCAGCAACGCCGATATCTGACCCGCAAGGAGCTTGCCGAGCAGCAGGGTGCTGATCCCGCGGACATCTCCAAAGTGAAGGCTTTCGCCAAGAGCCATCATTTGAGGGTGGTCAAGATAAGGCCCGACCAGCGCTCTATGATCCTGTCCGGCAAAGCAGGTGCTTTCAGCAAGGCTTTTGGAATCACGTTACAGCGCTATGAGTATGTAGCAGGAACCTTCCGCGGCCGGACCGGAGAAATATCCGTGCCCTCCGATTTGGAGGGGATCATTCAGGGTGTTTTCGGGCTGGATAACCGCCCACAGGCCCGTCCGCACTTCAAGGTTCACGCTTCAAACCCCGGTGCGGTAGGTGCAGTTTCTCCCGCAGACCAGGCTGCTTCCTTTACTACCCTCCAGCTGGCGCAGATTTACAGCTTCCCCCAGCAGTTGGATGGTTCGGGGCAGTGCATTGCCATCATCGAATTGGGCGGGGGATACCGGACTGCCGATTTGAATGCTTACTTCAGCGGCCTGAGTTTGCCGACCCCTAATGTCAAGACTGTGCGCGTGGACTGTGCGAATAACAAACCCTCCACCCAGGATAGTGCGGATGGGGAGGTGATGCTGGATATCGAGGTCGCCGGAACGATTGCGCCCAAAGCCAGTATCGTGGTTTATTTCGCCCCCAACACGGATCGGGGTTTCCTGGATGCGATCACCCGCGCGGTCCACGATTCAACCAACAAGCCCTCGGTCATTTCGATCAGCTGGGGCGGCCCCGAATCGAATTGGACAGGACAGACGATGGCCCAGTTCAACCAGGCCTTCCAAACTGCAGCCTCATTGGGGATCACGGTCTGCGTTACAACCGGCGACCACGGCTCCTCGGATGGTGCGACGGATGGTCTTCCTCACGTGGATTTTCCCGCTTCCAGCCCGTATGTGCTGGCATGCGGGGGAACCCGTTTGACCGCTTCAGGGACGACCATCTCCAGCGAAACAGTCTGGAACGATGGACCGGATAGCTCCACCGGCGGCGGGGTGAGCACCAGTTTCCCGCTCCCCTCTTACCAGCAATCCGTGAATGTGCCCGGTTCGGGCGGCTTGTCAGGGCGGGGGGTTCCGGATGTGGCCGGTGACGCCGATCCTGCCACGGGGTATCAGGTCCGCGTGGATGGATATGACCTCGTCATCGGCGGAACCAGCGCGGTCGCACCCCTGTGGGCCGGATTGATCGCCCTTTTCAATCAGAAGATCGGAACGCCGATCGGATTCCTGAACCCTCTGATCTATGGCTCCTTATCGGGAAAAGGCCTGTTTAATGATGTTATCAGTGGGAATAACGGGGCCTTTTCGGCCGGCCCGGGTTGGGATGCCTGCACGGGCTGGGGCTCTCCAATCGGAACCAAACTGCTCACTGGCCTGGGGGGCTGAGCCTATTTTGGGATTGAAATTGTTGATTGAAAAAGGAGCGGTTGCCAGCACCACTCCTTTTTCAATGCACCTGAAGATGCCAATTTCCGGAGGACGGAATGCCTGATGAGGCCTGAGGCAAACCTACCTTAATTCCGGAGATTGTTTCAGGATTTTTCTGGCCTGCAGGATGTCGTCCCGGATCGCATCGATAAGTGCCTGGACGGAGGAAAATTTTTGCTCGGGGCGCAGATATTCTATGAATTCCAGTTCAATCTCCCGTCCATACAGGTCGCGCTCGAAATCCAACAGGTGAGCTTCCACATGGGGAATGAATTCATCCGGGGTAAAGGTCGGGCGGGTGCCGATATTCGTCACGGTGGGGACTTTTTCCTCGCCCACATGGGTCCAGCAAACGTAAATGCCGTTCGCAGGGATGATTTTCCCCTCCGGGACCTGGATGTTTGCCGTGGGGACGCGGATCGTATGGCCGCGCCCGTCACCATGGATGACCGGACCTGCAACGGTATACTTGCGCCCCAGGTCCCTGGCAGCTGCAGCGACGTCTCCGGCAGCAAGGCGGGCGCGGATGCGCGTCGAAGAGATGATTCCATCTTCGGCCGCGAGTGGCGATACGGTCTCAACGGTAAAGCCAAGCTCCTTCCCGATTTCACCCAGGCGGGCAGCGTTCCCTTGACGCCCGCGGCCGAGGGCGGTATCGTACCCGACCAGCATCCGGCGCACCCCAAGCTGCTTCACGGCACGTGCCATGAATTGTTCGGCTGTCTGGTTCGCGAGCGTCTGGTCAAACGTCTGGAGGATGACCCCATCCACACCGAGAGAATCCAGGAGAGCACTGCGCTCTTCGGGGGTGGTCAGGCATTTGAAATCCGTTTTTCCACCCAGTACGACGGCGGGGTGAGGGGAGAAGGTCAGCACGACGGCGGGATTGTTTTCGGCATGCGCACCGGAAACCAACTGGCGAAGCAAAATCTGATGGCCGCGGTGAACGCCGTCGAAGACGCCGACGGAAAGCCAGGCGTTCTGAAGCGAGCATTCCTCGAGAGAATGAAAATGGGCCACAGATAGTTTTGGATGAACACAGACTC
>CAVWCJ010000005.1:1500000-1607199 GCA_963753465.1 uncultured Chloroflexia bacterium | reverse complement strand
CGAAGGCTCATAGAGAAAGGAGGAAGCAGAGCCGTGCTGTACGAAAGATGAGGCAGGGCCCCTCGGAGTCGCCATACAGGTGGAAGGTTCAAACCACCGTAAGCGGCTGTGGCCAAAAGCCATGGTCGTGAGCGTTACGGAAAAGGCAGAGCCAAGACTCTGTCAGGTGAGTGTGATGGAGACGAACACAAGTGAATCGCTGATAAAGTGTCGAAAGCGTAGGGAAGCCATCAAAACCAGGTAGAGTTGTTGACCTGGGATAAGTCTGGAAGAAACCTGTTTACTGACCAGACGGTGACCGGCATGAAGGCGACGTGAACATCACACAGGCTTTGGTACGGAACGTGGGAACCTACGACTCCGATGCTAATGGAAAAATCCAAGCGGAAACCCCGCAAGGATGAAAGTACAAATGCGGAGTATAGGGGCGGATCAACCTGTAGTAGCGAAGAACCCACTAAAAAGGTGGCGGAGCGAAGAGGTTGAGTTATCCTGTTTTGAAGATGTGTCAACTACTGCAAAGTAGGAGGAGCCATGGACAAAACGAAGCCGTATGATATTCCCAAACAAACAGTGTGGGAAGCATACCAGCGAATGAAAGCGAATAAAGGAGCGGCTGGAATAGATGATGAAACGATCGAAAAGTTCGAAGAAGATCTGAAAGGCAATCTGTATAAGATCTGGAATCGGATGTCTTCAGGGAGCTACTTTTCCCCGCCGGTTAAAGCAGTGGAAATACCGAAGAAAAGCGGAGGGACCAGAATCTTGGGGATACCGACCGTTTCAGACCGCATTGCGCAAATGACAGTCAAGATACACTTTGAACCGAAGGTGGAGCCCTACTTTGAGGCAGACTCCTACGGATACAGACCAGGGAAATCGGCTGTCGAAGCGGTAGGAATAACGCGAACGAGATGCTGGCGCTACAACTGGGTGCTGGTATTTGACATCAAGAAGCTGTTTGACCGGATCGATCACGAACTGTTGATGAAAGCGGTAAGGAAACATACAGACAGTCCGTGGGAGATTCTCTATATTGAGAGGTGGCTAAAAGCGCCCTTCCAGATGCAGGATGGAACCATGATCGAACGAACCGCTGGAACCCCTCATGGAGGGGTGATTTCCCCGATATTGGCGAATCTATTCATGCATTATGCCTTTGACCAGTGGATGAGCAGAGAAAACGCACGAAATCCGTGGGCAAGGTATGCTGATGATGCAGTAATCCATTGTCGAACGAAAGAGGAAGCTGAAGCCTTACTGACAAAACTAGAGGAACGGCTGAAACAGTGCGGATTGGAAATGCACCCAGAGAAAACCCGGATCGTGTACTGTAAGGATGATGATCGAAGAGGGGATTATCCAGTAACGGCCTTTGATTTTCTTGGCTATACCTTTCGGCCAAGAAGATCAAAGAATTGCTGGGGAAAATATTTTATCAATTTCACACCAGCGGTAAGCAACCAAGCCTGCAAAGCAATGAGACAAACCATCCGAGGTTGGCGCATGCAACTGAAATCGGACAAAGAGATCGATGACCTTTCGAAGATGTTCAACAAGATCATCCGAGGCTGGGTCAATTACTACGGCCACTTCTATAAATCGCAACTCTATCCAGTGTTACGCCATATCAATGATGCGCTGATCCTATGGGCGCGGCGGAAATACAAGAAATTGGCGCGGCACAAAATCAGAGCAATTTATTGGATGGGACGACTGGCGAGAAATCTGCCTGAATTGTTTGTTCACTGGCAGATGGGAATTCTGCCTTCGGCTGGATAATGGGAGCCGGATGAAGCGAAAGTTTCATGTCCGGTGTGCGCCGTGAGGCACGTTGTCACATTCCTGGCATAGTCAGGAAGGATTCAAAGGAGGTTCTTAGGTCAACAGCTAACCCAATGTCGAAAAGATAGAAGGAACAAGAGCATGCTGTCAAAAGCATGGCTGCCGGAAGACGTTGTACGACAGGCCAGTGCAGACCTGATTGGCATGGTGAAAGCTGGATTGCCTGAATCCCAATCTCCACCCGGTGCTAATGACCACCCATCGGAACAACGTCTGATTACCGATGATCTCTCGTGTAGAGGTATGAACCGGAGGCTTCTACACCTTTGCGAGGGACCGATTGACCAATGAGGTCAAGCAAGGAGATGAATGGGACACCTAACCCAATCTCGGACGTGTGACAACGATGTACCGCGGGATCGCCTACAGGGTGCGAACCCCATGGTGACGGAGCCATCATAGTAGTCAGGGCGCAGGAAAACTGCGTACAAGGCGAAGGATGGCAGGTGATTGAACGAATTCGGAACGAGAGGTATGCGAAATGCAAAACGCCGAAACAATTCTGAATATCGTGCGAGAACGCGGCATGCAAGGACTGCCACTGGAACGGGTGTATAGAATGCTGTACAACCCTGAACTCTATCTGCGTGCGTATGCTCGGTTGTATGCCAACAAAGGAGCGATGACGCCGGGAACAACCTCGGAAACAGTGGACGGCATGACCACACGGAAGATTGAGCAAATTATTAACGACTTGCGGTATGAACGCTATCGCTGGTCACCAGTTCGACGGATTGAAATTCCCAAGAAGAAAAGTGGAAAGAGGCGCCCACTGGGCCTACCCACCTGGTCTGATAAGCTGCTGCAAGAAGTTATTCGCTCAATTTTGGAAGCTTACTATGACCCCGGCTTCAATAAACACTCTCATGGCTTCCGATTAGGTCGAGGCTGCCACACAGCACTCTGTGAAATACGGGAGAACTGGACAGGTACAAAATGGTTCATCGAAGGAGACATTCGCGGATACTTCGACAACATTAACCACATGAAGTTGTTGGAAATTCTGAGAGAACAAATCCACGATAACCGATTTCTGGAACTGATTCGACGTTTACTCCAAGCCGGATATTTAGAGCAATGGCGTTATGGGGTAACACTGAGTGGCGCACCTCAGGGAGGTGTTTTATCACCGCTACTTTCCAATATCTACCTGGATAAATTGGATCAGTTTGTTGAGCAGGAGTTACTCCCGACCTATAATCAGGGCAAGCGCCGGAAAGAAAACCAATATTACAAAGCACTAATGCTCAAAGCGAGGCGATACCAAGTCAAAGGCAGAATGGAAGAGGCGCAGGCATTGCGACTTCAAGCGCGCGAGCTTCCTTCTCAAGATACCCATGATCCGACCTACCGACGCTTACATTATTGTCGTTATGCTGATGATTTCCTTCTCGGCTTTGCTGGTCCCAAGAACGAAGCAGAAGAAATCAAGGGCCGAATTGGAGCGTACCTGGCAGAAACACTTAAGCTGGAGCTCTCCTTGGAGAAAACCCTGATTACTCATGCAACAGACCATGCCGCTCGTTTTCTCGGTTATGAGATCGTCAGCCAACACGCAAACGACAAACTGGACTATCGCAAACGCCGGAGTGTCAATGGGCATATCGGCTTGCGTATCCCCCTGGATGTGCTTAAAGAGCACTGTGCCCGATACATGCGACGAGGAAAGCCAGACCAACGCCCCATAATGGCCGCCGATGACGACTACACCATTCTCAGCCAGTATCAAACGGAATTTCGAGGGGTAGTCAACTACTATCTTCTGGCTCACAACGTTGGCTGGCTGAACAAGTTGCAATGGGTGATGGAAACTTCATTGCTCAAAACACTTGCTGAAAAACATCGGTCAACCGTATCAAAAATGGCACAAAAATATCGTGCACAGACTAAGACCCCCTCGGGGCCACTGAAATGTTTTCGAGTAGTTGTAAAGCGGGACGAGGGAAAGAAACCTCTGATTGCACAATTCGGGGGGATACCGCTCCGGCGCCAAAAAGAACCAGTCCTGGTCGACCAAGAAATCACACATTGGCGCTATGACCGCAATGAGCTAGTTCGACGACTTTTAGCCGATGAATGTGAAATCTGTGGCAGCACGGAAAACGTTGAAGTTCACCACATACGCAAATTGGCAGACCTCAATTCACGGGGACGTAGTGAAAAACCCCTTTGGCAACAGATCATGGCAGCCAGACGGCGGAAAACTTTGGTGGTGTGTAAAATCTGCCATGCGGCGATCCACGCTGGAAAGCCCACTCGGCAGCGCGTTCACGATAAATCACTGGAGAGCCGTGTGCGGTGAAAGACTGCAAGCACGGTTCGGAGAGGGGCAGTCGGAAAAGTGCCAAACTAATCTGGTAACTCGTCGGCTGCCTACTCTACTCTGAGAGAGCCCGAGGGTGAAATTCCCTCGGGCCACTCACCGCAACATCTACGTGAAAACGCAGCGAGCCGGGGAACGGGTGATGGAAAGCGTGAAGAAGTATCTGGAAAAGAAGTTGAAGTTGAAAGTCAACCCGAAGAAAAGCAGGGTGGAACGAGCGAAACGGGCGAAATTCCTGGGGTTCAGTTTCTACACACGCAAGGGAGAAGTATTGGTCCGCATTGCGAACCGGGCAAAGGAACGCTTTATGGAGAAGGTACGACACCTGACCAGGCGAACCCGCTCGGGCAAGCTGGAAGACATCGTGAGCGAGATCAACTGCTACAGCCGGGGCTGGATAGCCTATTATCGGTTGGCGGATACCCCGAGCGTGTACGAAGGGCTGGACCAGTGGATTAGACGGAGACTGAGACAGATGCTTTGGAAACGCTGGAAGCGAGGGAAGACGCGCTACCGGGAACTGGTGAAACTTGGAGTTCCTGCGGAGCGAGCCGCACTTGGAGCCATCGGGAGAAGTCCCTGGCACATGTCCCAATCGCCCGTAATAAACGAGGCCCTGAGTAATGCCTATTGGCAGAACACAGGGCTGGAAAGCATTGCAAAACGATACTTCAAACTGCGTTATTCTTATTGAACCGCCGGATGCGGACCCGCATGTCCGGTGGTGTGAGAGGGGGCGGCTAGCCGCCGCCCTCTACTCGATTTGGGACGGAAATGGGAGATCTCACTCCGACCTGGAAACCGCATCCCAGGTTGCTCAGGAGCCCCTCTTGGAATGTGTAGAATAAGGACAAAATTCTGCACATTTTACCCGCCCGGAATAAAGCTCCCGTCAATAAACTCCGCGGGTTGGTCTCAAGCAAGCCGCGGAGTATTATTATGCAGCCAATAATTATTCTGTCGAGCAAGAAATCTTCTTTAATTCACATTTCGATCATCACTTTTAGGTATTCACCATTCAGCCTGTCAATTTCCTGGTAGGCCTCGAGATAGTCATTGAACGGGAATCGGTGGGTGATCATCCCCTTCAGATTGAGCAACCCTTGCCCTATTAATCCGATGGCGAGCTCGTAATCCTTTTTCTGGTACATGAGGGTTCCGATCAGCGTCAGTTCACGGTCCTGGACCAGGCCCAGGTCTACGAATGGCTTTTTCCCAAATACTCCGACCACGACAATGACCGAGCCTTTACGGGCATTTTCAATCGCCTGACCGATGGTTTCCTGGACACCCACACATTCGAGGATCACATCCGCCTTATCAGGGCCCATTTCTTTCATAATCATATCCGCCAGTTTTGTTGCGCTTGTATCCACGGTCAGGGAGAGCCCACACTCGCGCGCTTTATCAAGTTTATATTTCCGGATGTCAGTAATGAGCACTCTGGCAGCCCCAAGAGCCTGCGCCGCCTGGGCAGCCAGGTTCCCAATCGTTCCGGCTCCAAGGACAACCACATTTTTCCCACTCACATCCCCATAGCGCGAAAGCGCATGGACGGCCACCGCGACCGGCTCGATCATAGCCGCATGGTCCAGGGAAATATTAGGAGGAACTTTCAATACCTGTTTTGCTGGTATGGGAAAATACTCCTGGGCAGCACCACTGGTTTGAAAGCCCATTACCTTCAAATGGTCACAGATGTGTTCCATGCCGTGCCGGCATGGGTAACACGTCCCACAAGTGACCTGCGGCATGAAAACAACTTGCTCCTCCACCTGAAAACCACTGACTTCCGCTCCCAGCTCTGCAATCACTCCAGAGACTTCATGCCCCTGCACTACCGGATAATCGGTATACGGATGGAGCCCATGATAGACATGAATATCCGAGCCGCAGACTCCGATCCGCCCTATCTTAACCAGAATTTCACCTTCAAGTGGCTTCGGACACTCAACCTGCCGTATTTCAAGATGACCGGGAGCGTCCATGACTGCTTGTTTCACATTATTCCTCGGCTTTTCCAATCTGTTCATCATCCAACGCTGTTCAACCAGCCGCCATCCACATAGAAGGTGGAGCCAACACAATAGCTTGATCGAGGCGAGCAGAGAAAAACAAAGAATTCTGCCAATTCCTCGGGAGATGCAAACCTTCCAATCGGCGCGGAACTTTTTGCGATTTTGTCCAGGTACTGCTCCCAGGTAACGTCGCTCCCCTCAGCCAGTTTTTTCGCTGTGCTGATCCAATCCGGGGTTAATACGAGCCCCGGGTTGATGCAATTAACGCGGATATTGTCCTTAATGAACTCATTCGCCATGCATTTGGACAACATCATCAAAGCCGCTTTGGTTGTATTGTAAATGGGTTCGTAATACAGCGGCTGCCTGGCGCAAATCGAGGCATTGTTCAGGATGACCCCGCCGCCTTTCTTAGCCATCATGGGTACCAATCCGCGCGCCATGCGTACTGCCGCCATCACGTGGAGATCCCAATACTGTTGCCATTTCTCATCGGGAGCGTCCATGATCGTTTCCCTGCTCCCCTTACCCGCATTGTTGATCAGGATATCCACCCCGCCGAATAAGCTCGCGATCTGTTCGAGCAGGCTGTCGATGTCTTCAGTGCGCGAGACATCCGCCTGGAGGCCGTATACCTTGACCTTGTGCTCTTCAGCGATCTGCCTGGCCACATCCTCCAGGCGCGGTTTGCCGCGTGCGCATAGCACAAGGTGTACACCTTCCTTGGCCAGGGCTCGGGCAACTGCTGCTCCAATCCCAACGCTGCCTCCCGTGATGACCGCCACTTTATCCTTCAACTGCAAGTCCATTGTTATCTCCTTGGATCAAGCCCGAGAAATTTTGCACCACGGCGAATTACGGACAAGCGAGCTGCATTGCACATCTGATCCGATCGAGGAACAGCAGCGGATATTTACAAATTCTCATGCGTTGAGTTCAAAGGATAATTTTCCGAGGGCACCCGCCTGTTTTTTTATTATTCAAAGTCGTATCATTTCCGTCTTCAGAAAGAACATCCTCAGGCCGGCCTGTAAGCCGCATTCTGTCCGGCAGGGGAATTCCGGTTTACGCCCGAAGGTGTCATCCCGGCGCCCTTGCTTGGGCGGTCATCTCTCTAGGCGGCCTACCCGGGACTATAACGATGCGAGCAGCATCTTGTCCCTGCTTGGCCTTGCTCCCGGCGGGGGTTGCCTGGCCGCCCGCATTGCTGCGGACGCCGGTGGTCTCTTACACCACCTTTTCACCATCACCACCTCGCGGTGGCTGTCTGTTTCTGTGGCCCTGTTCCGGCAGGTTTTCCCGTCCCGGGATTTCCCCGGCGTCGTGCTCTGTGGAGTGCGGACTTTCCTCGACCCCGCGCAGAGTGCGCGGAACCGCGATCGCCCAGCCGACCTGAGGACGAATTCATCATACCTGTTCTCAGGCAGTGCGTCAACTATCGCACAATGAGTGGAATTGTATAATGGATGTGGTGTGAAACCGAAAATCTGTTGACGAAAAGATGGAATCCCTCAGGATGAGGTTGCGATCCTCGCTCTTGAATGGACATTCCCGATGGCAGGTAAACCCATTGAGGTCATGCCTGCTTTTTAGATTAATTCGCCTCAAAAGTTCGTGATCAAACCCTCTGGAGTTTCAAATTCCGGGCGGGATCATTTCATTCCAATTGGATCCGCGACAGTCTGGATAAGAATCTCCCTGCCGCAGGATGGTCTGCTTTCTCCCCCAGGATTATTTTTGTTTACGCATGAATTTGGAAAAGCGCTGTCTAAGAGCCCGCCTACCTACCTGGGAGGGAACAGGGACAGGGTCTCGTTTAAATCAGGAGGGATGTCACTCGCGAAAAGTGACTCCCAAAAAAGGGAAAACCAGTGGAATGTGATTTAATATCGGATGCAGATTGCGATTTCTGAAAGGAGAAAACCATGTCCAAGACGATTGACAATCTCAAGGCGGCCTTCGCAGGAGAATCGCAGGCCAACCGCAAGTACCTGGCTTTTGCCAAGAAAGCCGACGAGGAGGGCTTCCCAGGGATCGCCCGGCTGTTTCGAGCCGCTGCGGCGGCCGAGACGGTCCACGCCCACAACCACCTGAAAGCGATGGACGGCGTGGGATCTACCGGTGACAACCTGCAGGCAGCCATCAGCGGGGAAAACTACGAAGTCGTGTCCATGTATCCGCCGATGCTGGCCGAGGCAGAATCACAAGAGGACAAGCGCTCTGCACGTTCTTTCAAATGGGCGCTGGAAGTGGAAAAGGTCCATGAAGAGCTTTACCGCAAAGCCGCCGATTCTCTGGCAAAAGGGAAGGATGCCCCCGTGGTCGAATATTACGTCTGTCCGATCTGTGGCTACACCCATGAAGGGCCGATGCAAGGCAGGTGCCCGGTTTGCAATAACCCGGGCGAGAAGTTTGAGAAGATTGCCTGAATTGCGGCCCTTTTTCTTGAAATTTGCGTGAAACGTCTTCCTGTCTGGTCTGGACAGATTCCTGCGCGTGCTGTAAAATAGCTCGCCGTTGTATCTGAATAAATAATGGAGGATGTAAGTGGCCAACATCAAGTCTCAAATCAAGCGTAACAGGCAGAATGACAAGCGTCGTCTGCGAAACCGCATCTACCGCGGTGCCGCCCGGACGGCAGTGAAGAATGCCCATTCCGCAATCATGGCGGGTGACCCGGAAGTATCGAAGCAGGTGCTCCTGGATGCCATCAGCAAGCTGGACCGGGCGGCGGAGAAGGGCGTGATCCATAAGAACAATGCAGCTCGCCGCAAGAGCCGCTTGATGAAGCAGTTTGCAAAAATGGAACCCGTCGCAGTGAAAACCGTGGCCGAGCCTGTGATTGAAGAACCGGTAGTTGAGGCCAAGCCCAGGCAGGCCTCCGGCCGGTCACGCAAGCCTGTGAAAGAGCCGGAAGCTGAAGCCAAGCCCAGGACCGAGACCAAAACGAAAGCCGCAGCCAAACCAAAGGCCGAGGCCAAGTCCAAACCCAAAACCGAATCGAAGACAAAGGCTGCTTCGGCCACAATCTCAAAAGCGAAGAAGCCGGCTGAGAAGAAAGCCAAGAAATAATCCATCGATAACGCTGGAATTAATTCCATAACGGGAGCAGTGATGCTCCCGTTTTTCATCGGGGAGCGGTCCATAGAGTTGGGCAAGATCATCGCCGGGAACAATGTCATCGCTGACACCGTGCGTATCGAACCGGTCCGGGGACAGGGATCAGCGGGATCGATCCTGTCTTCATTGAGTATGGCGTGGCAGGTATTCCAGTGAATGAATCCCCAAGGTCGCGAATCCTTGAGGAACTGGGATGATATAATTTCGTGAGCGAGTGATTATGTTCCAGTCCGAACAGCAAACCATCGAAACCAGGATCACAGCCTACTGTGAAGCGCATGGAATTCCATTGGAGTTATTGGAATGGAAGCCCATCCCATTCAGCGGGGAATGGGGCATCTCGACTTCGTTTTTTGCCCCCGCGGCGGCTGAAGCTCGCGGTGGGAAGAAGATCGTCGTTCCTCAGCGCGCTCAGGAAATTGCCGAACAGGTCAAGTCGCAGATCGGCCCTCTGCCGGGGATCAGTCATGTTGAGGCGTTGAAGGGCTACCTCAATTTATATTTCGATAACGCGGAATATGCCGGCCGGGTTGTGAAGGCTGTCCTGGAACAAAAGACCGCCTTCGGCTCCGGACCAGGAACTGGCCAGCGCGTCATGGTCGAGTTTTCTCAGCCCAACACTCATAAAGCTTTCCATGTCGGCCACCTCCGTTCGGCCATCCTGGGCGACTCGCTTGCCCGGATCATTGAGTTCGCCGGTTATAACGTGGTTCGTGCCAACTATCCTGGCGACATGGGCCTTCATGTCATCAAGTGGCTGTGGGCTTACCTGAATTACCATAACGAGGAGGAACCTGAAACCGATATCACCCAATGGATGGGCACGGTTTACGCGGATGCCAGCCGCCGCCTGGAGGAGAATCCTGACCTGGAAGCGGAAGTGCGAAAGGTCTATGCCCTCTGGGACCAGCGCGACCCGGAGATCGTGGCACTCTGGAAGAAGACACGCGAGTGGTCGCTGGAAGGTTTCCGGCAAATGTACACTGCCCTGGGCATCCCCTTCGATAAATATTATTTCAACAGCGAGGAAGAGCAGCCCGGCAAGGAACTGGTGGAAGAGTTGGTCAGGCGCGGCATAGCGACGGATGAGCGTCCAGAGGGAGGGGCGGTGGTAGTCAAGATCGACGAAGTGCTCGGCCTGACCAAGGAGCAGTACCGCACGACCGTCATCCTGCGTTCGGATGGGACAGCGCTGTACGCCACCGAGGACCTGGCGCTGGTGCTGCACAAGTTCCGGGATTACCCAGACCTCTCCAGCTCCATTTATATCGTCGATGTGCGCCAGTCGCTGCACTTTACCCAGGTCTTCAAAATCCTGGAGATCGCCGGCTACGAAGCGGCCAAGAAATGCGTTCATGTCGCTTACGAATTGGTAACCCTGCCTGGGAACGTGGTCATGTCGTCCCGGGAGGGGACGGTCGTCCTTATGGAAGATCTGCTGAGAGAGGCTACTTCTCGGGCCCGGGCTGAAGCCCAGAAGAAGAATCCGTCTTTGACTGAAGAACAGCTCGAAAGCGTAGCGAAGGCAGTCGGGCTGGGCGCTTTGAAATACCCTGTTTTGGCGCGCGAAAACACCAAGCTGGTCACATTCGACTGGCAGACCGCCCTGGACTTCAACGGGCAGGCCGCGCCTTATATTCAGTACGCCCATGTACGCTGCAATTCGATCATGCGCAAGGCGGGCGTCGATCTGGCTAACCTGCCGGTCGCCCCATTCGACTACTCCTTGAATCCTGCCGAGATCGAGTTGATCGATTTGATCTCGCGTTTCCCCGGCGAAGTCCAGCGGGCCGCGGCTGAGTACAAACCGCTGGTCATTGCAACCCTTGCCTACAACATCGCCAAAGCCTTCGCCGGTTTCTACGATGCCTGTCCGGTCGTGCAGGCCGAGCCGCGGGTCCGGGACGCCCGGCTGCGGCTGGTCGGGGCGACCAAGTACACGCTTGCCAATGCCTTGGCGCTTTTGGGCATCACAGCCCCAGAAGTGATGTGACGTAGCAGTTGCTACGAAATTCAGTCGTATCCAGTGCTGCCAGTCCGGCGCCCCGCGCGGGCAGCAGGTTCCCGTCAAAGCGCCTGGGACTTGCGATCATTGGATGCCGGTTGGCGATGCAGGATCCGGCTGAAAATCTAATTCCTTACCAGGAGAAACTGCATGTCCCCAATCCGTACTCTTATCATGGGCGCCGCAGGGCGCGACTTTCATAACTTTAACGTCTTCTTCCGCGATAACCAGGACTATGAGGTCGTGGCCTTCACTGCTACACAGATCCCGGACATCGAGGGTCGTACCTACCCCGCCCAGCTGGCCGGAAAGATGTACCCAAAGGGCATCCCGATCCATGCGGAAAGCGACCTGCTCAAGCTGATTAAGGATTTAATGGTGGACCAGGTTATCTTTGCCTACAGCGACGTGCCGCACGAGGTCGTCATGCACAAGGCCTCAATGGTGCTCGCGGCCGGCGCGGACTTCCGCCTGATGGGCGAGAAATCCACCCAGCTCAAGTCCAGCAAACCGGTCGTCTCCGTGTGTGCGGTCCGAACCGGCTCGGGAAAGAGCCAGACCACCCGACGCGTCTCGCTCATTTTACGGGGCATGGGCTTCAAGGTGGCTGCCATCCGCCATCCGATGCCCTATGGTGACCTGGTCAAGCAGGAGGTTCAGCGTTTTGCCACCTATGCCGACTTGGATAAGCACGAGTGCACCATCGAAGAACGCGAGGAGTACGAGCCGCACCTGGATAACGGAGTCATCGTCTACGCCGGCGTGGACTACGAGAAAATCCTGCGCCAGGCAGAGCAGGAAGTGGACATCGTACTGTGGGATGGCGGCAATAACGACTTTTCGTTCTATATCTCGGACCTGAAGATCGTGGTGGCCGACCCGCACCGCCCAGGCCACGAAAGCACCTACCACCCGGGTGAGGTCAACGCACGCGACGCGGATGTGATCGTGATCAATAAGGTGGACACGGCCGACCCACAGGCAGTCATCAGGGTGCGCGAGAATTTGCGACAGCTCAACCCGGAGGCGACCATCATCGAGGCGGCTTCGCCGCTCTTCATGGACAAACCCGAGCTGATCCGCGGCAAGCGCGTCCTGGTGATCGAGGACGGCCCGACCCTCACTCACGGTGAGATGGCCTACGGCGCCGGCTTTGTCGCTGCACGGCGCTTCGGCGCGGCCGAGATTGTCGACCCGCGGCCGTTCGCGGTCAGGTCAATAGCCGCCACCTACCAGAAATACCCGGGCACCGGCCCGATCCTGCCGGCAATGGGCTACGGTGAAGCCCAGATGAAGGACCTGGAAGCTACGATCAAGAAAGCCGACGTGGATATGGTGATCATTGGCACGCCGATTGACCTGACGCGTGTGATCAAGATCGACAAGCCTTTCCAGCGGGTACGCTATGAGCTGCAGGAGATCGGCAAACCGACGCTGGAGGATGTCCTCAAAGCGAAGTTTGGGAAGAAATAATCCTCGATATTAGTTAATATCGATGGTAGGGGCGGATGGTTGTCCGCCCCTTTTCCAATTAATCAAAGAGGCTCTTGCGCGTTCAACTCGGCGGGGAAAGCAGGCACCGTGGTTCGCCAGATCCGACCCGGTCTGGAAAAGTATAAAACAGGATCGGGTCATTTTTGACTTATATATTTTGTGAACTATAATCAGCCCGGAACGGAGAAAACATGTTTGTTGATGAAGCTGAAATTCTGGTGAAATCGGGTAAGGGTGGAGACGGCATGGTCCATTTCCGGCGGGAGAAGTATGTGCCACGCGGCGGCCCGGACGGAGGCGACGGCGGCCGCGGTGGGGATGTCGTCCTGCAGGTGCGGCCCACGCTGAATACACTGGCGGCTTTTCGCCACACATTACGCTACATTGCTGAGGACGGAAAAGGGGGTGGCTCGAACAACAAGTTTGGCAAGTCCGCACCCGAGCTGGTCGTGCTCGTCCCCCCAGGAACCGTGGTGTACGAGGCACTCAACGGGGACCTGCTGGGCGATTTGACCGCTCCCGGCCAGCGGCTGGTGGCCTGCAGGGGAGGGCGTGGCGGGCGCGGCAACACCCATTTCAAGAACTCGATTAACCAGACCCCGCGGACCGCCGAGAACGGGGAGCCCGGAGAGGAGAAGCGTCTGCGCCTGGAGCTGAAGTTGATTGCCGATATTGGCATCGTCGGGCTTCCCAATGCTGGGAAGTCCACCCTGCTGGCCGTGCTGACCAATGCCAAGCCGAAGATCGCTGCCTATCCTTTCACTACCTTGGAGCCGAATCTGGGAGTGGCGGAGGTGGATGAGGAGACCACCGTCGTCCTGGCAGACATCCCCGGGCTGATCGAAGGCGCCTCGCAGGGTGCCGGACTCGGGTTCGAGTTCCTGCGCCACATCCAGCGCACCCGGGTTTTGATCCACATGCTGGACGGACTGTCCGCCGATCCGCTGGCTGATTTCTTCCAGATCAACAGCGAGCTGGCACTCTTCGATCCGGCGTTGGCGAAAAAGCCGCAGATCGTGGCCTTGAACAAGATTGACCAGCCCGAAGTCAAGGAGCGGGTGAAAGAGCTTAAAGCCGCGTTCAAGAAACATAAGATCGATTTGCTTTCCATTTCCGCTCTGGCGCGGACAGGGGTGCGTGAGATGCTGCTGAAGGCGGTCGGAAAATTGGCCGAGACCCCCTCGTTCGATGAAGGGACTCCTCCGCTGCCGGTCTATCGTCCTGCGGAGGATCCCCGCGCCTTCACCATCACCCGGGAAGACGACGGCAACTGGAGGGTGCATGGGAAGGCAATCGAACGCGCAGCTGCCATGACGCCCTGGGAACACGACGGCTCGGTGCGCAGGTTCCAGAAAATGATGGAGCGGCTTGGCGTGGATGAGGCGCTGCGCAAGGCCGGGGCGCGCGAAGGGGACACGGTGTACATCGGAGATTACGAGTTGGAGTGGCAGGAATAAAATGGCAGGCTCCGCTGGAGATCGTCGGCATTTTGTCTGAAGGTGGCCGCGCAGGGGAGCTCAATGGTTGTCGGCCACTGCTGTATTATTAAATCTGTCGATCACGAAGTGGAAATGGACCAGTGCGACTGCCGGATTGAATGGGGATAAAACCCCTTGTACGCAAGACAGTTCTTTGTTATAAACGATGGCGAACAGCCCAGATTTCTCCTACCTGTCCAAGGTTTGCCAGAGGTTGCAGGGTTGGCAGGGCGAGAGCGGCAAACACCTGAGGGTGACTCCGCGGTTGGCTTCATCCCCCTTTTTTCATCGCAAACAATGTCGTTCTTGAGGTGAACTGTCACTGATGAACATAGTGTTAGTGCATTATTCCGCACCACCGGTCGTTGGCGGTGTGGAAAGCGTTCTCCAAAACCATGCCCGGCTGATGGTGGATGCCGGTCATCAGGTTCGCGTCCTGGCAGGGCGCGGCGCACAGGTTGATGAACGGATCCCATTCGTGTGTGTCCCGTTGGCTGATTCCATTCACCCCGATGTATTGGAAGTGAAAGGCGAACTGGACCGGGGGAGGCTATCCCCGAAATTTTATGAGCTGGTTGATAAAATCAGCACCGCCCTGCAGGAGCAGACCGCTGGGACAGATGTTCTTCTTGCCCATAATGTATGTTCCCTGCATAAGAACCTGGCCCTGACCGCAGCCATCCGCAGCCTTATGAAGCAGCCTCATCCGCCCCGCTTGATCTTGTGGCACCATGACCTCGCCTGGATGTCCCCACGTTACCTCCCCAACCTCCATCCGGGCTATCCCTGGGATCTGCTGCGCACGTCGATACCAGCCGCGATCCATGTCGCTGTCTCCGAACTGCGGCGGTACGAGCTGGCCGAGCTGATGGACATCCGACCGGAAGGCATCGCGGTTATCCCCGGCGGCATCGACATGGCCCGCTTTCTCAAATTGAGCACTAAAACGCTGGCAATGATCAAACCAACGAAGTTGTTCTCCTTCGTCCCGGTGCTCCTGCTGCCTGTCCGCATCACTCCACGAAAGAATATCGAGCTTGCCTTGCAGGTTCTGGCACAATTACGCAGCCATTATCCACAGGCAGCATTGATCGTCACCGGCCCTCCCGGAGCACACAACCCGGAAAACGCCGGATATTTCGACCAACTGCGCGCTCTCCGGGAGGAGCTTGGTCTGCACGATGCCGTGTATTTTCTGGCGGAAATAAGCGGCGAGGTCCTTCCGGACGAGGTCATCGGTGATTTTTATCGTCTGGCAGATGCGCTCTTTCTCCCCAGCCGGGAGGAGGGATTTGGCATCCCGATTCTGGAGGCAGGATTGTCCGGCCTGCCCATCTTTTGCACCGACCTGCCGCCGCTGCGCCAGATGGCGGGTGACCAGGCCAGCTATTTTCCGCCCGATGCTGACCCCGGAAGGATCGCCGATATGATTTATAAGCGTCTGTCGTCCGACCCGGGCTTTATTTTGCGATCGCGCGTGCGCCAGCAGTTCACCTGGGAAAAAATCTACGCAGACCTTATTGCACCTTTACTGATCAAACCGTGAGGGTCCGATGAAAAAAAGTTGGCCAGTATCGCTGTTTCGGAAGATTCTTGTGCCGGTGATCGAAGGGGTTGACTGCCAGCCTGCCCTGACCGCCGCGCATGCCATTTCCGGGGACGGAACGATCATCCTGGCTGGCATTGTGCCTGTGCCGGACGAAGCCTCCCTCAGCCAGGCGGCTGACACCGCGCGCTCTCTCCGAAAGAAGCTGCGTCTATTGGCCCAGGGTCATCCATCCTGCCGCGCGGGACAGGTGCGCGTGACAGCCCAGCCCTGGGAGGAGCTGAATGCGCTGATTGGCGAAGAACGCCCGAGCCTGCTGGTGCTGGGCTGGCCGGACCAGTTCAGGGCGTTAAAAATCAATCCTGCCGAGATTTTTACACACCCGCCGTGCAATATTGCTGCTGCCGGGGGGACCATAACCGAACGCCCGGAAAGACTGCTCGCCCTGATGCGCGGCGGTCCCAATGCTGAACTGGCATTACGCTTGTCGCTTTCAATCAGCCGGACGTGTAAGGCAAAGGTGACCTCCCTTCATGTTTCGAGTCTCGATGAAGATGGTTCACGGGATGCTCCCTTCCGCGGACTGGATCGGGTGCTGAAAAATTTACCAGAGGTCGCCCGCCAGGATCTGAAGATCAATGATCCCATAGAAGTGCTGCTGTCTGCATCGCGCCAGTTCGATTTGATCGTTATGGGCGCTTCGGGGGAGACGGCTCCGCAGCGGCAATCGCTGAGCCCAATCGCCGATCGAATCCTCCGTTCCGGTTCCGCCGGAGTGATCGTGGTTAAGACCAAAGACCCGATGCCGGCGAATATCACCAGCGAAGAGGCCGGTCATCGGGCCATTTCCGTGCTGGTGGATAAATGGTTCGCGGAAAACACCTACTATGCGGATGAGTTCAATGATCTCGATCACTTGGTCGCTTTGAAGAGGGAGCAAAACCTCACTATCAGCCTGGCACTTCCCGCCCTCAATGAGGAGGAGACTGTTGGAAGTGTGATCAAAACCATCAAAGGGGCATTGTTGGACCAGGTGCCCCTGTTGGACGAAATTGTCCTGGTCGATTCAAATTCAACCGATCGGACACGCGAGGTTGCTGCCTCCCTGGGAGTGCCTGTATTCATCCACCAGGACATTCTCCCTACCTATGGTGCCAGGCCAGGCAAGGGAGAAGCGCTCTGGAAGAGTCTCTTCCTTACCCATGGGGATATCCTGCTCTGGATCGACACGGACATCCTGAACATCCACCCGCGCTTCGTGTATGGGCTGATCGGTCCTTTGCTTTTAAAACCTGAAATCCAGCTGGTCAAAGGCTTTTACCGCCGCCCGTTGAAAATTGGAGATAATGTGCAGCATGAAGGAGGCGGGCGGGTGACCGAACTGACCGCCCGGCCTTTGCTGAACCTTTTCTATCCTGAGCTCTCGGGCGTCGTGCAGCCGCTGTCCGGGGAGTACGGTGGGCGCAGGACGGCCCTCGAAAAATTGCCCTTTTCCTCCGGTTACGGCGTAGAGATCGGATTGTTGATTGACGTCTTCGATAGGTTTGGGTTGGGCGCCATCGCCCAGGTGGATTTGCAGGAGCGCATTCACCGCAACCAGCCCCTGGAGGCGTTGAGCAAAATGTCCTTTGCCATCATCCAGTGTGTGGTCCACAAGCTCGAAAAGCGGTATGGACAGAATATGCTGGAGGATGTAAACCGGACGATGAAATTAATCCGCTATGAGCCAGGCAATTTATCTCTGGATGTGGAAGAGATCGCCGAAAGGGAACGGCCTTCGATCGCGGAGCTTCCCGAATACACGGAACGCGACAAGATCATAAAAAAGAACTAACCATGCCACCTGCGTTCCTCCCATGGGACCAACCGGTCGGCTTTTTGGGCATCTGCTGAGCCCCATTCGCTGGTCTGAGCGGGAAGCTTTCCTCTGCCCGGTTAATTTTTATTTGGCAACATGTTTTCCAGGAAATCGGTGAGAAAAGCCATTCCCTCTTTTATTGTCGCTCCCAGATAGATCCCCTGTATTTTTTGCTGAAAATCAGGATCATCCACAAACGCCTGCCCACCAAATCCGACCAGAGGCTGTCCGGCTGTCTGGGTTATGAATTTTTGCCAGCCCATCAGGTTGTGCGCCGTTTCTGCACGCATGGCTACCATCACGATCGCGGGCGGGTTGACGAGTTGGGAAAAAGATGCCAGATCGGTGAGCGGGACTGACTGTCCAAGATAGGCGATCGGCCAGCCTTGACGGCGGAGCAGGACCCCCAGCATTAAAAGGCTACCTTCGTGCCACTCATCCGGGGCGCAGGCCAGGATGGTCGGGTTTATTGGATGAGGCTGGGGGCCGGTGACCATCCACATCAACAGGCGGTGACGCAGATAAGTACTGGCCAGGTGTTCATCTGCAACTGAAATATGACCGGCAGCCCAGGCTCCCCCGATGTCAGCCAGCGTCGGGCCGATAACCTGCAGAGTCAGATCTTCGGGTGAATAGAAGGCAAGCATTTCACCCATGAGCCGGTCGGCATCCTCGAGACGGCGCTGCAGCAGGGTTTCGAGCAGGCGTTCACTGCCAATCAAAGGGGTGGGGACTTCGACCGGCGCGGAGGGAAACTCAGTGGCTGGAGTGAGCGGCAGCCGGCCCTGGGTATCCAGGTGTTGGACGGCCTGGATCGCCTGGCGAGTCTGCATTCCCGCATCCACCTGAGCTTTGATCCAGCGCAGGCGGGCGATATCTTTTTCGGTGTACAGGCGGTGACCGCCGGGCGTGCGGGCTGAGTGGGGAAAGTTGTAGCGGCGCTCCCAGGCGTGCAGTGTGGCGATCGGAATGCCGGTCACACGGGTCACCACGCCTATATTATAGAGGGGCTCCTCGAGGGGGAGATTATTTTTTTCGTTCATCAGTTAATTATCTTCCAATAAAGGGTATCTAAAGTCCAGAATGTCTACAGTGTACACCTTTGCAATCGTTTTGTCAATAAAAAGTGTTCTAAACCTTGACAATACATGTACAATATGTGTATAATCGAGGTAATTCAGGCCAATATAGGAGTCATGAATGGATATCATCGTTATTGGGGCAGGAATCGGCGGGATTGCCGCTGCAGGACGCCTGGCACGCCAGGGTCATCATGTCACCGTGCTCGAAAAAGGACAGCACCCGGGAGGCCGGGCGGCTGTCATCGAGAAAGGCGGTTTTCGCTTCGATACCGGCCCAACCTTGTTCTTAATGCCAGAGGTCTTCGCCGAGACGTATGCTGCGCTCGGGGAGAGGATGGAGGACCATCTCGACCTGATCCGCCTCGATCCGACCTACCGTGTTCATTTCAGCGATGGTGCCAGCCTCGATCTGACGACGCGGCTCCCGGAGATGCGTGCCCAACTGGATGCCCTGGAACCTGGATCGTTTGAAGCGTTTCTGCGCTTCATGGCGGAGGGATACCGGCACTACAACATCTCACTGGAAAAGTTCGTCGGACGCAACTTTACCTCGTCCTTGCAATACTTCGACCTGCGCAACCTTCCTCTCCTATTCAAGATGAAGGCGCTGGTCAAACACGCCGCGAATACTGCCATGTATTTTAAAGACCCCCGCTTGCAGGCGGCTTTTTCTTTCCAAAATATGTATCTGGGCCTCAGTCCATTCGACGCCCCGGCAACTTTCTCCCTGCTGCAGTACACCGAACTTGGGGATGGGATTTGGTTCCCGCGCGGCGGGCTCTACCGGCCAATCGAGACCCTTGAAAAAATCGCGGCCGGGTTGGGCGTCCGTTTTCGCTATAGTATGCCTGTTAAGCAAATCGAGGTGGAGGGAAACCGTGTGACTGGCGTCGTGCTGGAGGACGGCGGGAAGCTGTCGGCCGACGTGATTGTAGCCAACGCGGATTTGCCATACGTCTATTCCAATCTCCTGCCGGACGATGGCTCGGCGGCCAAACTGTCCCGTAAGAAATTTACTTCTTCGGCTCTGGTGTTCTACTGGGGTTTGAAAGGGGGAAAATCGTCCGAGCTGCTGCACCACAATGTTTTCCTGGCTGATGACGAGTACCGGGCCTCCTTTGACCGAATCTTCGCTGATCTGACCCTGCCGGACCGGCCGTCCTTCTACGTCAACGCCCCGGCGCGCACCGACCCCTCCTTCGCACCTCACGACGGCGACAGCCTGATGGTCCTGGTCCCGGTTGGACATATCGATGAAAAGAATCCCCAAGACTGGGCAGCCCTGACTGCTCATGCCCGTGAGGCGGTCATCGAGCGGCTGGAAGGCCTGGGAGTCCATGATCTGAAGGAGCGGATCATCTTCGAGGAAACCATGGGACCCCCCGATTATCTGAACCGTCTCAACCTTGCCAAGGGGTCTGCCTTCGGCCTGAGCCATAACTTCTTACAGGTTGGCTACCTGCGCCCGCACAACCGCCATCCGCACTATGGAAATCTGTATTTTGCCGGGGCGAGCACTCACCCTGGCACCGGCTTGCCAATTGTTCTGCTCTCGGCCAAGCTTGCCGTCGAGCGCATCCTGAAAGAACAAACAGTGGCAGCCCCGCACGGTGTTTATGCCCTCGCTTAATGATTGGCATGAAAGGAGCTGACAACGATGCAAACCAGTTTATCGTGGGAGTCTCAATTACTGACCTGGGCGCACGAAGCCCTGGAGCCCCGTTCGCTTTCATCCCCGGCGATTGCTGACAGATCCCTGCTGGCTGCCGCCTATGCTGCCTGTGGTGAAGTGACCCGCAGTAACAGCCGCACTTTTTCCCTCGCCTCCGGTTTGTTGCCCGCCAACAAGCGCAGTGCGGCCCGGGCCTTGTATGCTTTCTGCCGGATCAGCGACGACATTGTCGACTGCCGCGAAAGCCGGAACCCGTTGGGCGACCTGGAAGTCTGGCAGAAACGCTCGCTTTCGGCATACCCGGCTGCCAGTGACGATCCGGTCGCCCTGGCATGGGCGGATGCCCGCCTGCGCTTCGGCATCCCGGTCCGCTACGCCGAACAGCTTCTGGAGGGGATCGCTTCTGACCTGACCCATACACGCTATGCCTCCTTTAATGATCTGGCCGCATACTGTTACCGGGTGGCCTCGACCGTTGGCTTGATGTCGATGCACATCATCGGTTTCGAGGGTTCGCAGGCGATCCCGTATGCCATCAAGCTGGGAATTGCTTTGCAGCTGACCAACATCCTGCGCGATGTGGCCGATGACTGGCGTAATGGGCGATTGTACCTGCCGCAAGACGAGCTGGCTGCCTTCGGCTTGTCCGAGACCGATATTGCTGCCGGGAAAGTAACCCCGCAGTGGCGCCGGTTTATGCGCTTCCAGATCGACCGGGCCCGCCGTCTGTATGCAGAAGCCTGGCCGGGGATAGCCATGCTCCGCCGGGATGGGCGTTTTGCCATTGCTGCAGCCTCTGGCCTGTATGAGGCCATCCTGGATGACATCGAATTGCACAATTATGACGTTTTCTCCCGCCGCGCTCACCTGGGCGTTTGGGATAAGCTCCGCCGCCTGCCCGGCATCTGGCTCCGCTCCCAGGTGCTGGACGAGGTAACGGTCTGGTTCGATAATTGAATTGATTATTGCGGGGTCGCAGGCCTTGCCTGCTGCGCTTCGTCCGGGTCCAGATCTAGGTCGACGGCCTGGTCCGGTTCTGTCTCCAGTTCGCGGGTTTTGGGCAGCCTGTCGCGGTTAGCCCCTGCGGATTGATCACCAGCGCCGCAGTCCGTTTTCCGGAGGGAAAGTCTTGCCTGCCGTGTGGGTTGGCTGCTTTAATTGCGAGGTCCACAGCTGCCTGTCTCCCTATTCGACAATCGGCACCTTCTGGTATCATCCATCAGAGAGTGCGCCTGGGCTTCTGGTAGTATTCTTGCCGGCTGGCCGGATCGTGCAGCAATTGCGCATTGCCGGGAAAGCCTGTCTGCGAATACCTCAATGAGAGAAAATGGAGATCTGACCATGAAAAAAATGGATGGAAAAGTCGTCGTGATCACCGGCGCCAGCCGCGGGCTGGGACACGCCATGGCCCTGTTATTCGCCCGAGAGGGGGCGCAGATGGTCCTGTCCGCCCGTTCGAAGAAAACTCTGGAGGATTTTGTAAATGACCTGCACGCCGAGGGGCTGCAGGCGGCCGCCTTCGCCTGCGATGTATCCGACCCTCGACAGGTCGAGGAGCTGGGGCGCTTTGCGGCGAAGACCTACGGGCGTTTCGACGTCTGGGTCAACAATGCCGGTGTCGGCGGGCCGTACGGCCCCACTCTGGACCTGTCCGAGGACGACTTCCTGTCTGTCCTGAGGACGAACATCTTTGGTAATTATTACGGCTCAGTGACGGCCATGCGCCACTTCCTACCGCGTAAATCCGGAAAGCTGATCAACATCCTCGGCGCTGGCGACCGCGGGCCTGTAGCTAATCAGAACGCTTATGCTTCTACCAAATCCTGGATCCGCGTGTTCACACTGGCGCTGGCGAAGGAATATAAAGACAGCGGGGTGGGGGTGTTTGCCTTCCAGCCTGGGCTGATGGACACTGGCCTGCTGACTAACGTGACTACTTTTTCCGGGCACGAACAGCGTCTGCGCCGGGTGATGCCCTTCCTGATCCGTGCTATTGGGAAGCAGCCTGATTTTCCGGCTCGCAACGCGCTCTGGCTGGCGTCCGCAGCTACCGATGGGAGGACTGGACTGTATGTGCACTCCGGCTCGATGGTCCGGACGCTGGGCGGCTTCCTGCGCGAAGCCTTGAGCCGTGTGCTCCATCTTCCGGCGCGGAATATCGAAATGCATATCACCGTCCTGCCTTCGGCATTTACGCCGCTGCCAGGAGATAGGATCAAGTAGCCCACTCCCGGTCCGGGTTACCGACCATCCGGAGGAATCCACAGCCAAAGCAGAGGGCAGTACGGCAATAAACCGGTGTGGATTTTTCAGAAGAAGCAGCAAAACAGTATTCTCCGGAGAGCTCTGGATTTGCGAAATCAATTGAATCAGGATTTACAATTCAATTTATGATAGTAATTAATGAGAGGAGAAAATTTATGAACAAACCGATCGTTCGACAGTATGTCAATGTTCTCTTTATCATCGCCACCTTGGTAATGAATATCCTGGCAGATGCCCTACCCATTAACGGAAAGAACACCGGGGCGATATCAGACCAATTTCATGTTTATTTTGTCCCGGCGGGCTATGTTTTTGCAATCTGGGGGCTGATCTACATCGGCTTGATCACCTTCGGTGTGTTTCAGGCACTGCCGGCCCAACGCAATAATCCGCGCCTGCGCAGTGTGGATGGGCTCTTCATTCTGGCTTCACTGGCAAACATCCTCTGGCTATTCTTGTGGCACTACGAGCAGTTCGTCGGGACGCTGGTGGTGATGCTGATCCTGCTCGCTTCCCTGATAGGCATCTATCTTCGCCTGGGTATCGGAAAGACACACGTATCCAGCGCTGAGAGCTGGCTGGTGCGCATCCCGTTCAGCATCTACTTGGGCTGGATCACGGTGGCGACCATTGCCAATGCTACTGAACTGCTGGATTACCTGAAGTGGAATGGATTCGGCATTTCCTCAGCAACCTGGATGCTGATCATCCTGGGCGCTGTGTTTGTCATTGCCAGCCTGATGAACCTTTCCCGTCGCGACATTGCTTACACCCTGGTCATCCTTTGGGCATTGATCGGGATTGTGGTCAAACAATCAGGCGTCGCGCTGGTTGCAAATGCCACGCTCTGGACCGCCGCCGCAGTCGCCATTACTCTGGTAATCGGCCTGCTTCTGGTAAATCCTTCTGGGAAAATCAAGAAGGCGTGAAACATGCAGGCCGCACGGCCCTGATTATTCTGTCACTTCTGCTGCTCGTTTTGTTGGTTGGGCCATTCCTGGTGCCGGTCCCGGCCATCCAGGGAACCTTTCCTCCCGAGCAGCTGGCTGATCCCGATGGGCGCTTCATCGAGATCCACGGGTTGAATGTTTATTACAAAACCGCTGGAGGGGGGCAGCCTGTTTTCATCCTTTTACACGGCTTCGGTGCCAGTTTGTTTTCCTGGCATGCTGTGATGGGGCCGCTCAGCCAGTTCGGCGAGGTCATTGCTTATGACCGTCCAGCCTTTGGCCTGACCGAGCGCCCGGTGAGCTGGTCCGGTCCGGATCCCTACAGCACCGAAGCAAACATTAGTCTGCTCCTTGGGCTGATGGACCAGTTCAGGGTGCAGAAAGCCATCCTGGTGGGCAACTCGGCCGGTGCGACGCTGGCCATGCAGTTTGCCCTGGCTTATCCCGGCCGGGTCCAGGGGCTTGTCCTGGTTGACCCGGCGGTATACCACACCGGTGAGCCCGCCTGGCTGCGTATCCTGGGCCAGACGCCGGAGATGCAGCACCTCGGCCCGCTTTTCGTTCGTTCGATCCAGAAAAGCGGTCTCGACATGATCAGGACTGCCTGGCATGATCCAGCGAAGATCACCCAGGCGACCTGGGATGGCTACACCCGGCCGCTGCAAGCCCAAAACTGGGATCGGGCTCTGTGGAATTTTACCCTGTCCAGTCAGGATCCCGGCCTCGCCGGGCGCTTGAAGGATTTCACCATGCCCATCCTGGTGCTCACCGGCGACGATGATCGTATCGTCCCGACCGCGGAGACCGTAAAGCTGGCCGGGGAGCTGCCGAACACGACCCTGGTCGTCATTTCCAATGCCGGCCATGTTCCGCAGGAGGAGCAGCCTGCTGCGTTTATTCAGGCGGTGCTAGATTTTATGAATAAGATTCGCTGACCTCGAGAAAATAAAGATAATAAAAGCTATTCGTGGTATTCTTCTTGCGCAGCAAATTCTGAAATGAGGTGATATGTCCCAAGTCTCTCTCAATACACCCGCCCCGGATTTTGAGCTGGCGGATTTCACCGGCATGCCGGTCCGGCTCTCAGATTATCGTGGCAAGACCAGTGTCCTGCTGGTCTTCAACCGCGGTTTTATGTGACCATTCTGCCGCGCGCACATGGCGCAGTTGCGCCAGGACTATGCTGAATTCGAGAAGCGGGCGACCACAATCCTGGTCGTCGGCCCGGAAGGCCCGACCGCTTTTGCGAAGTATTTCCGGGAAAACGACCTGCCGTTCACCGGCCTGCCGGACCCCGCGCACAGCGTCCTGAAGCTGTATGGTCAGCAGATCAAGCTGTTCAAATTCGGTCGCATGCCGGCCCAGGTGCTGGTGGATAAGGGCGGGATGGTGCGCTTCGTCCATTACGGGCACGAAATGAGCGATATCCCCCAGAACGCCGAAATGCTGGCTTTGATCGATGGATTGATGCAGGATTAGCACTGCGCTCTTCTTCGGCTTGGCCGATCACAAGGGAGCCCATCTGTTTTTGCCAGCCTGACAATTGAGAACCCGGCTGCCTTTCTCTGGATCGGAGAGTGGGCAAACTGGTCCATTCGCACTGCCTGCGACCATACCCTGTCAAAAAATTCACCTGCTGCGCCCGATTGAGGCGGGCTGTTCCTGTACGGTCCGCTTTCATCTCATCGCAATCATTTTCTGAAGGTTATTCGATGCCTGCTGCACCTCGTCTTAACCCGTCCGCGGGGCTCGCCGCCCTAAAAGAGCTGATCGGGCCGCGCAACTTCCTCGGCAGCCTCGCGGCCATGCGCCGCGAGCTGGGCTATATCTTCAGCCCTGCCTTACCCGGTTTCAGCCCGGTGGTGCTCGCCGGCTCAGACGCAAACCACTATGTCCTGACAGAGGGCCGCTTACACCTGAAGTGGCGCAATGAATCCGACCCGGTCACCGAGGTTTTGCGGCATGGGCTGCTGGTCGAGGATGGGTTTTCGCATGACGAATTGCGCAGGGCGGTTATGCCCTCACTCCACCGCCAGCAGGTGGCCGCATCCATCGCCGGGATGTGGGCCCGCACGAACCAGGTTTTGGACACCTGGCAGCCCGGCAAAACCTACGATATGCTCGTCGAGATGCGCCGCGCAGCCCTGCTGATTCTTGTGGATGCGCTTTTCCATGCCGATATCGGCCCATCCCTCGAGCGGCTGGTCCCCTCACTCCTGGAGATACTGAGATTCATTTCCCCTGGCCTGTGGCTGCTCGGGTTCCCGCACCGCAAGGTGAGACGGGCCCTGGCAGTTGTCGACGAGTACATCTATAGCTTGATCAGGGCGCGGCGGGCCGGTTTGCTTGATGAAGATGACCTGCTCAGCCGGCTCATCCGCTCAGGAATGGACGATGGGCTGATCCGCGACCAGGTCCTGACCCTGTTCATCGCCGGTCATGACACCAGCACGGCTTTGCTGGCGTGGAGCTTGTTCCTGATTGGAGGCAGCCGGGAGGTCCAGGACCGGCTGCGTGTCGAGGCGGACGAATTGCCATCCGGCCGGGCCCCTGCACCGGAAGAGGTCGAGAGGCTGACCTATTTCGGGCAGGTCGTCAACGAGACCCTGCGAGTTTACCCACCCATCCATGTCGGCAACCGAGTGGCGACCGGGGGATTGCAGGTGGCTGCCGTGGAGATCCCGGATGGCGAACGGGTGATGGTTTCGATCTATGCCACCCATCACGACGAAACCCAATGGCCCGACCCGGAGTGCTTCGATCCCGGACGCTTCGCCCCTGGAAGGAAGATCCTGCCTTATGCTTACCTGCCCTTCGGCGGTGGGCCGCGCAACTGCCTGGGGGCCAACTTTGCCCAGGTCGAGGCCAAGGTAGTCCTGGCGCGCCTGTTCCAGCGCTTCGACATGACCTTATTAAACCGGAGGGTGCGTTTGCACATGGGTGCTACCCTCGAACCCCGGCCGGGCGTATTCATGCGGGTGGATCCACGATGACCTTCGACTATGCCATTCTGGGCGGCGGGGCAGCCGGTTTGAGCCTGGCACTGGAGCTGGTGCACAGCTCGCTAAGCGGACGCTCAATCCTGATTGTGGAGAAGGACGCCAAGAACACCAACGACCGCACCTGGTGTTTTTGGCCGGATGTCCCCAATCCGCTGGACGGGATCGTTTTTCACACCTGGCCGAATCTGCGCATTCGCGGCGAGAACTTCGACCGGACATTTGAGATTCACCCATTTCGTTATGTCATGGTGCGCGGCCTGGACTTTTACAATTATGCCCGGGGCGAGCTCATGCAGCACAACGTGACCATCGTGCGCGGGGTGGGGGAGGTGCAGGACGGGAAGGATGCGGCCAGGATCCGGGTTGAGGGGAAAGAGTATGAAGCGGCCTGGGCCTTCGACAGCCGCCTCCGTACGACTGACATTGTTCAAGCCCCGCTTCGCTACAATTACCTGATCCAGCACTTCAAAGGTTGGGAAATCCAGACCGAGTCTGCCGTTTTCGATCCGCACACGGCCACGTTGTTCGATCTGTACACGCCTCAACGCGGCGGGGTGACATTTTTCTATGTGCTGCCATTCAGTGCGCGATACGCCCTGGTCGAGTACACGGTATTCTCGCAGGAGGTTCTTCCCGACGGGGATTATGATCAGGCCTTGCAGGATTATCTTCATCGTGAGCTGGGCCTGGTGGATTACCGCATCCTGAAGGAGGAGCGCGGGGTCATCCCGATGACTGACCACCCCTTTCCGCGCCGTCTGGGAGAGCGGATTCTCGCCATCGGCACGCGCGGCGGGCGGGTGAAGCCTTCCACGGGTTATGCCTTTGCCCGCATCCAGCGTGACTCGCGCCGAATTGTTGACTCGCTGGTTCGTCATTCCCACCCCTTTGCCATCCGCCCTGATCCGCGGCGCTACCGATTCTATGACGCCCTGCTGCTCGAAGTGCTGAAAGGTGATCCATTTGCGGGGAGGCGCGTCCTTTCTGCGATCTTCGCCCGCAATCCGGTTCAGCGTGTGCTGCGCTTCCTGGACGATGGCTCCAGCCTGGGTGATGATCTGCTTATCATTTCATCCTGCCCGCTCTGGCCCTTCCTGGAAGCTCTCGGCCGGGAAGTCAAGAAACGGGGATCCCTCCACTAGATGCCCCAACCGGCAGTGCTATAATTTGTATTCAAGATGAACTTCATCCAGAATTTTTTCACCGTTAACCACGAAATCATCTATTTTATTTATGGATTGATGTTCTTCGTGCTGGGCCTGGCGATTGCCCTGCAGTCCCGTCATTCCTCCCGCCTCGAACTGGCACGCAGCCTGACCTGGCTGGCCGCCTTCGGTTTTCTGCATGGTTTCCATGAATGGGGCGACCTCTTTATCCCCCTGCAGGCCGAATACCTGGCCCCCGGGATCATTCGTGGCTTGAATTATATTCATCTCCTGCTGCTGGCTGCTTCTTTTGCCTGCCTGTACGGGTTCGGCCTTGCCCTGCTGGAGCCGTTGAGACACCACAAGCCGCTGCACATCTCTTTTGCCATCCTGCTCTTGAGCTGGTTGGTTCTCGCCTTGGGTCCTTTCCGGGTCTGGTTTTCCGATTTTGATACCTGGCACAACGCAGTAGACGCCCTGACCCGTTACTTCATCGGCCTGCCGAGCGGACTTCTGGCCGCTTATGCCCTGCGTGAGCACACCCTAAAGCGGATTGCCCCTTATAATGTGCCTAGCATCGTCAGAGCCCTGCAGCTTTCTGGGATCACCATGGCGGTCTATGCGCTGGCGGCCGGGCTGATCGTCCCACCGATTCCCTTCTTCCCAGGGAACTGGTTGAACACGGACACTTTTACCCGCTATCTGCTCGTCCCTCCCCAGCTCTTTCGGGCAGTGCTCGGCCTGGCGATGGCCGGTACGACCATCCGGTTTTTGGAAATTTTCGACGTTGAGACCGCCCGTCAGATCGAAGCCATGCAGAAGAAGCAAATGCTGGCCGACGAGCGCGAGCGGATCGCTCGTGAGCTCCACGACGGCACTATCCAGAAAGTCTACACAGCTGCCTTGCTGGTCCGTTCTGCCCAAAACCTGGCCGGGCCGGATACACCCCTGGCCGGACGCCTGGGAACCGCGGTGGGTGTGCTGGATGATGCCATCGGCGATTTGCGCCAGAACCTGAGCCAGCTGCACGAACCGGATCAATCTCCTGAATCCCTGAGACTTGCCCTGCAGAAGCTGGCCACCGACCCACGCTTCAGCTCGCTTGTGACCGTGAACCTTGACCTGGATTTACCCGATTCATGTTTTCTATCCCCTGAACAAAACATCCATGTCCTGGCGATCCTCCAGGAGACCCTGGCGAATGTTGTGCGGCATGCCCGGGCCCGCCGCGTTTCGGTGGTAGCCAGATCCAGGGATGGCCGGGTGTGGATTGCCGTCCAGGATGATGGGATTGGCATCCCGCCAAATGTCATCGAAGGACACGGCATGCGCAATATGCGCGACCGCGCTTCCCTGCTGCACGGAGAACTGGCTGTCGAAAAACTTGAAAAGGGCACCTGTGTAACCTTGAACATCCCCTGGGAGGAAAAACAATGAGCAAGGTTCCGGTCTTACTGGTTGACGACCATGCCTTGGTGCGGTTGGGGTTGAAAACGCTGATCAACGACCAGGCGGACATGGAAGTGATCGGTGAAGCGGGGACGGCCCAGGAGGCCGTGCAGGCAGTCGAGCGCCTCCATCCCCGGGTCGTGCTGATGGACATCCGCCTGCCCGGAGAAGGCGGTCTGGAGGCGACCCGCCGGATCGTGGACCTTTTCCCCGAGACCAAGGTTGTCATGCTGACCTCCTTTGCGGATGAGGAGCTGGTGATGAGCGCAATCCGCGCCGGGGCAGCGGGTTACCTGCTGAAGGAGGTCGGCAATGAGGAGGTTCTGCGCGGCATCCGGGTCGCGGCGCAGGGCAATTCGGTCATGGATGCAGCCACTACGACGCGCCTGTTTACCCGGGTGCGTGCCTCGGAACAAAAATCGGAAGAGGATGCCTTCCGTGACCTGACCGAACGGGAAATGGGAGTTCTGTTCGAAGTGGGGCAGGGGAAGACCAATGCCGAGATTGCCCAGAGCCTTCACCTCAGCGAGAAGACCGCACGCAACTACGTCAGCACGCTTTTGGAGAAGCTGCATTTCTCCAACCGAATCGAGCTGGCGACATACGCGGTCCAGCACCACTTGTCCGAGCGGATGAAGCGCGAGGACTCTGGTCAATAAAAAAAGACGGCAGGATTTTCCTGCCGCCTTTTTGTGTCTCAATCAAACCCCTTAGGCTTCTGCTCCCTTGGGGGTTCGGGTGGGAACCGTTGTAGCCGGTTCCTTCGTGTGTTTCCAGAACTTGGCGAGCCAGGGCACCAGGAAGAAGTCGGCGCCGAAATAGCCCGAGACTTTCCAGGCGAGGACTAGCAGGACCGACAGGGCAAAGAACATCGGGTTGACGCTAGCAGAGCCGGCCATCATGAAATTCCAGTTCATGAAACCGCCGACGAGGGCCGAGAAGCCGGTGAAGATACCCAGGATCATGGTGGTGCCGACCAGGAACTCGCCGACCGGAACCAGCTTGGCGAACCAGGTGTAGGCGTGGGCATTGAGCAGAAGCTGCAGGAAAGTCCGATACCAGGCATAGTGGATCGGGGCGGTCCCGTTGGCGGGGGTAGCGACAGCGCCCATCCAGAAGCCCTGGAGGGCGGCGCCGGTCTGCATCCAGGCTGGGCTCGAGAACTTGTGCAGGCTGGCTTCCAGCCACTGCCAGCCGATCCAGACGCGGATTGGCAACCAGATCAGGCCGGCCAGCGGGTGGTTGAACAGCTTGTTAATGATTGAGGGGTTTTGGATAACTTCGCCCTTGCGGGTGGTGACTGCATTGACCATTTTATATCTCCTTTGGATAGAAGGTGAATTGTTGTAGGTTTCTATTACGGCTTAAATTTACGACCATTCGTCTCTTAATTGCAGGGTCAGGTGACCCTAATTTGGATGGGACAGTTGACCCCCGTGATTCCTGCTAGAACAGAGGCCTCTGCGCACAGGGGGTGTCGGAATGGTGCTCGTTTTTGAAAATTGTGTCATATGGGCAGCGGATAAGGTTTGATTCATCATGGATGAGCAGCCCACTCCCCCCAAAAAAATAATTTATACTGTTGTGCGGGTCTAAAGGAATTCGGCCTGCTCCCTACAGGCCATTTGGGAGGCCGCCAACCATATTGACTCTAATGCGCCCAAGAAGGGGAAAATGTGAAAGAACCGCTCCGCCCTAAAAAAATAGGATCTATTCCCATTTGTCTTTATTCCTTTCCATGTCTACTGCTTGTAACATTGGACAAATGACCGAAACCGTCTCCGATCCATATAGATCCACTACCCTGGTTCTCTCCACTCGTGCTGAAAAAGACTACCAGATTACGGCGGATGAAGCCTCTGGATTTATTCAGGCAGGTTTTTTTCGATTTAGAGAGAGGATTTATAGCAGTGCAACATCCGGTCCTGGCACACGCCCATCGACCTGCCCAATGGCATCCAGACCATCCTCCCAGGCCATCAGGTAAATCTGGCTGGGATAGGTGATGTGGCGATAGCTTTTAGTGAGCACCGCACGCAGGGGATTGGCTTCGCTGAGGCCAATCATAAAATAATTGAATCCGCGCCGGCTGGTTTCGTTGTAAGCGGCGCGCAGGAGCGAGGCAAAAATGCGCGGATTGTCGTCGTCGATGGCGAGATGACTGGCATAGCAAAAACGGATGGGCGTGCCCACCGGCGGCAGATAGGGCACATCAATGATCCGGGAGACGAGATTGATGACCCCCCGGGAGCGCCTCATGCTCCCGCTGTAGCCGCGCACGACCGTTTGCTTGAACGGAGTCTGGTCCCACAGGGCGATGCATCCGACCACCCGGCCGGATTGGGTGGCGAGGAAAAAATCCTGCGGGTGCAGATTGGGAGTCTGGACGGGGGAAAATAAATTTTCGGCTGACCAGAATGGGGAGAACTGCAGCCGCGAGAGGTTGCGCTGGAGGCATTCCAGGATGGCAGGAGCATGCTCCAGGGCACCGCGCTCGAGCCGGATCCCCTCTGGCAGGGGAATCTCCCCTTTTGCCCTGCGTGGCGAGATGACATAAGTAACCATACGCGCGTATTCGTGAGCGTGAGGCATACCGGGAAGTTCTGAGGTCATCAGTCGGCGGGCAGGCAAATTATCGTCGATAACACTCATCAGGTAGAAAGGGACGCGGCCATCGGTATGCAGCTCGTGGAATTTGCCGAATGAACGGGCCAGCTGCCGCGCCAGCGACAATCCCCAGGAATGGTTTAAATCCCCACGCAGGTGACTCATGTATCCGACTTCCTGTACCCGCCCGTTAATATACATCCGGCGAACAATGCGCGTCCCCATGCCGAGAATCGCGCCGGCGGTATCCTCCGCAGCAACGATGGTTTGAGAGAGCGCGCCTTCCATGCGAGCAGCAATGAAGAAGTTCGGTTCGCGCTCGTAGGTCAATGAAATGGAACCTTGCATTGGACTTTCGCGCAAGAGCCGGCGCAGTGGAGCTTCGTCGGCGGGGGTGGCAAGGCGGAAGGTGATCGAGGGCATCGCGAATTAAGGAAAGAGTTTAGGGAAGCAGCGCCTAAATCAATGCCAGCGCGAGCGGCTCAGCCTGCCACGCGTGCATGGACGGCGGGTTAACATGGGGGCCAATCCATAGGTGGAGGAGAGTCAATTTCATCGTTGAGTTCTTTTCTGAAGAAATTCAACCCGCCACTCAGGCAGAATTACCGGGCAGTGCCTGACCCAGGATCCAGTCACAGTTGTAGAAATCCTTGAGATGATTGGCGTAGAAGCGATAGCCCAAATTCGCCACCCACCACACCGGCACCTGGATGTGCGATCCGAGAAACCGCCGCACCATCCTCTTGATGGAGTAGGTGTACTTCCAGGCCTGCTCGTGCCCGGCGTAGAGCTGCTCCGGCGTCATCAGCTTGGGCTGAAAGACCACGTGCTGCGCGTCATACAGTTCCCAGTTTTTAGTCAGGATGCGTTCCTCGCTGTCGAGCCGCCTGTAGAGGTCTGTGCCCGGGAAAGGCGTGACGATGGCATACCGCGGCAGGTCAATGGCGGCTTCAACTGCGAAATGCGCTGTATCCATGAACACATCGGTTGTATCGTGGTCCAGCCCAAAGGTGAAACAAGCCATCAGTGAAATGTTGTAGTGGTGCAGCTCCTCCACGATGGCGCGATATTCGGTGGGGGCATTGAAACCTTTTTTCATCAGCTTCTGGTTATCCCGGCTGATGGATTCAAAACCCATCAACAGACCGGAACAACCACTGCGGGCGGCGAGTTCGAGCAGGGATTTGTCACGGTTGAGCAGCGTTGTAGTAAGCCCGAACCAGTCCACCTTGAGCAGGATGAGTGCCTCGAATAAGCGGGCAGCATAATTCGCATCGTTAATGAGATTCAAATCGATGAACAGAATGCGCCGGGCGTAGTGCTGTTTGATATCCGCGACGACATCTTCCACCGGCTTGTAAAAGGGTTTATTTCCCCATGCCACAGGCGCAACGCAGAACTCGCAATGATGGATGCAGGAGCGCTGGCTCTCAAAGACGTGGGTGGTGATGTATCCGTGCTTCTTGATAAGGTCGCGTCGTGGAAATGGACGGTTGGCAAGGCTCAAATTTGACGACATGATGTAGCGGGGCTTCATCTGCCCGCTGACGAAATCGTGCAGGAGTTCAGGCCAGATATCTTCAGCATAGCCCACGACCACCGAGTCCACATGCGGCTGGACATCGTCTGGCACCAGCGTTGCGTGGGAACCACCCATCACCACCGGAATGCCGCGCGCCCTCAGCCGGTCGGCCAGCTCGTAAGCGCGGATCGAGTTGCCCGTAACGGCGGTAATCCCGACCAGGTCAGCCTCGATCCGATCCACATCCACATCTTCCACGCCCTCATCAAGAATCTCCACGCGAGCGTTCAATTCTGGCGGGATAAGCGCGGCTAATGTTGTCAGCGTCAGCGGGGCATAGCGCAAATTCTTTTTAAAAATCCCGCCGCGGAAGCGGTAAAGGGGTCCTTTTGGAGAGAGCAGAACAATTTTCAAGGCGTCCTCAAAATATTCGTGTTACCATCGGCACGATTTATTATCGATATTATCTCACAACTTGATCTTCGCAGGATTGATGCTGCCTGCAGGTTATAAGAACACGGGGTGATTTCCAGCATGAACCGTGTTCTTTTTTAAGCCATCGTCATCCCTCAACCCCCAAGGGATTCTCGATTTGCGCGGCCCTTTGTCAAATTGCTCTTTTCGCTGACAGCCTGCCCGTACGCAAACCAGGGCGAAAAAAATCTTATGTTGGTTCTAACAAAGTCCGGTTTGATGCTATCATGAAGAAAAACACAGACTCAGTAGATTCCAAATTTGACTTGAAAGGGTGAACTTGCCGTGGCATACTTCCAACTGCCAAGGAGGAAGCGCCATGAACAAGTCCACCCCACCACAGCCGGTCCGATTGACCGACCGCAGCACCTTGAATTCTACCATTGGAGTTTTGGAAGAACATTTTGATCTTTCTGCGGATGGCTATCTTTGTCAGCGACGGGATTTGTGGCAAGTGTTGGTTGCGGTTTGCGCACGGGCGAGCACGATCGAATTGACGTGTAATGATCTGAATGGTCCTGACAGCAATACGATCAGGGTTTACCTCAACCAACAACTGAAGCCGGAGAGGATCCCGTGGCTGCAACGAGAGTGCAATGAGGCGCTGGCCAGCCAATTGCCGTCCTGGCTGTGGGATCACCCCCAGCAGATTGCCTGTGATTTGCATGAGGAACCCTACTACGGTAGATATGACGTGGAAGCTCCTGACAATTGGGTGCGCGGCGACGAAGCCCGGGATGGCACCAGCCATTTTTATTGCTGTGCCACGGCTTATATTATTCATCGGGGAGTGCGCATGACTCTGGCGGTCGAATTTGTCAACCCGCATGAGGCCTTGTCGTGTGTGTTGGAGCATCTGTTGAGCCGGGTCAAGGAGCTGGGCATTCCATATAAAAGCCTGTTTTTGGACAAGGGCTTCTGCTCCATCCCGATCATGACCTCCTTGCTGTCCCAGGGTTTGCCGGTCTTGATGGCTGCCCCAGTCAAAGGCAAGAAAGGTGGTACCCGGGCGCTCTGCCAGGGTCGGGGCAGCTACTTCACCCAATACACCTTTCACAGCCCGATCCACGGCCAGCTTACGGTTCCGGTGGCCGTCGTGCGCACTTTTGCCAAACGTCGCCACGGGCCTCTCAGAGCCCAGTGGTTGGTGTATGTCGTGTTGAACCTGCCCGCTTTGCCCATCCGCGCCGTCCGCAAAACTTATCGGCGTCGTTTCGGAATTGAGTCCTCCTACCGCATGATGGAGAAGAACCGCCCCCGTACCACCTCCCTCAATGCTGCCCTGCGCTTCCTGTTCATGGGCCTGGCCTTGATCCTGCTCAATATTTGGATCGCCTTGCAATGGACCTACCTGCGTATCCGCGGGCGTGGTCCCAGGCGGGTCGCTAATCAATACTTTCGCCAGGATCGCATGCAGCGCTTTTTGTCCCGGGCGATCGAGGCCGTTTATTCTGTCGTAACCATGGTCGACCCACCCAATGTCAAACCTGTTTTCTCAAACTTGTGATCTACTGAGACTGATATTTCACACAGGTTATAAAAAGGATATCAGAGCATGGTTCCTAACCTTGTCAGTATAACCACTGCCCGCACCAGTCTGACATCGAGTGATATCGATGAAATGTTCCAGGTTTTCTGCGCGAACTTCGATGGTGCTACCCTGGCCATCTTCCAACGCGATCTTCACAATAAAAATTGGGTCATCCTTTTGCGGGAAGAAGAGCATGGAACACTTCAAGGCTTTTCCACATTGGCGATATATACCCTTCCTTTCAATGGACAACCGCTCAGCGTGGTTTATTCGGGTGATACAATCATTCAACGCGAATTTTGGGGGACGCCTGAACTACCGAGAGCATGGATCAAGACCGTTCTGGAGAAATCGGCCGCCATGCCCCAGCCGATCTATTGGCTGTTGATATCCTCTGGTTACAAGACATACCGCTTCCTGGCCGTTTTCTATAAGGAGTTCTTCCCACGGTATGATCAGCCCACACCACCAGAGATGAAATCCTTGATGGATTTTCTTGCCACCCAACGTTTTGGCGCAGATTATGACCCTGAGCGGGGAATTGTACGATTTGCGGAAGGCGCCACCCCCTTGCGGAACGGTGTCGCTAAAGTGACCGAAGAGCGACTGCGCGATCCTCACATTGCGTTTTTCATCGACCGTAATCCTGGCCATCTTGATGGGGATGAACTTGTCTGCCTGACGCGCATCGCCCCCGATAATTTCACCCCCGCGGGTAGGCGGATGGCGCGATGAAAGTCCGCCTGGCCAATTCGCTTTGGGCAGCATCCTGTCTGCCAGAAAGACAGCGCTTTACCCATTCCGTAAATCATGTGGCAGAAATCCAGGAACAACTGCTGGCTCAATATCTGCGCGCCAATGCAAATACGGAATATGGAAGGTTATATGGATTCGGGTCCATCGCCTCACCGCAACAGTACCAATCCCGCGCCCCCTTGACCTCCTATGATGATTATACTCAATTCATCGAACGCATTGGCAATGGCCTCCCCGCAGTTCTAACGGCAGAACCGGTGCGTATGTTCGAGCTTTCCAGTGGATCCACGGCTCCATCCAAATTGATCCCTTACACCTCACGTCTTCAAGCCGAGTTTCAGCGCGGAATTGCTCCGTGGATTTTTGACCTCTATACCCGTTATCCAAAAATTCTGGGGGGAACAGCCTACTGGTCGGTCACCCCTGTCACCCGCGGCAAACAAGTAACTCGCGCCGGGCTGCCGATCGGGTTCGAATCGGACAGCGCTTATTTGAACCCTTTTAACCAGTGGCTGGTAAATGCCATCCTGGCTGTGCCGGATCGGGTGAAATACCTGCCCAGCATGGATGCCTTTCGTTATGTCACGCTGCTCAGTCTATTATGCCAGCCAAACCTACGATTGATTTCTGTATGGAATCCGACCTTCCTCACGCTTTTGCTTGAACCACTCTCAGGCTGGTGGGATTCGCTGCTCCAGGACATTGCTGCCGGAACAGTCACTTTGCCAGAAGGGGATAGGAACGCGCCCATGCGGTTTGCTCCCAACCCGCGACTTGTGCGTCGATTGAAAAAAATTCAGCCGTTTGATTCCGCGGCTATCTGGCCAAACCTAACCCTGATCAGCTGCTGGACAGATGGTCCCTCCAGCTCTTATGCACAGCAGCTTGCAGAAAAATTCCCCAAGGTCAGGATTCAGGGAAAAGGATTGCTTGCCACCGAGGCGTTTGTCTCTTTCCCATTGGCAGGCGAAACAGGCGCGGCCTTATCCGTGAATTCCCATTTCTTCGAGTTCATCGACTCTACGGGAGAAATCCGACTGGCACATCAATTGGAAAAAGGTAAGCTTTACGCGGTGGTTGTTACCACGGGCGGCGGTTTCTATCGCTACCAATTGCACGACGTGGTCGAAGTTGTGGGCTTTTGGAAACAGCTTCCATTCCTCCGCTTTGCAGGAAAAAGTGATCACATCTCCGACTGGTTTGGCGAAAAATTGGAGGAAGGTTTTGTGTCCGGGGTGTTAAAAAATGTATTTCTAATTTACAAGATTACCCCAACCTTCGCCATGCTGGCGCCGGATGACCATCCATCTGGGGTTCGCTATGTGCTCTTCCTTGAGGCGAGTTTCCAGGCAGACTATTCATCCCTGGCGCGAGAGATTGATGCCGGACTGTGCGCAAATTTCAATTACGAATACTGTCGAAATTTGGGGCAACTTGGAGCGGTGGAAATTGTTCCAGTCCTCCATGGCGTTGAAGCCTATCTGCGCGCCTGCCAGAGGCGTGGTCAAAAACTGGGTAATGTCAAACCGAGTGTCTTGCAAAAAACGACCGGGTGGCGCGCAGATTTTGAAATCGAGGAATCATTGTCCTGCAGCTGACCCTCATCATACCGGCGATGATCAAAAAGCCGAAGGGATTTTCCCAACACGCGAGAGCTTTTCCATTCGGCCGCTTGCGCGTGGGGTGCCCACAGGACTTCCTTCTCCCGACATCAATGTAGGAATCATTGGGCATCGCTTCGAAAGCGTCGCCTATGCCGCCCGGTGCGACCTGGTCAGCATCCCGGTCAAAAGCACCCGCTTTAATAGCAAACTTCCCGCACCCATCTGCGGGAAGTTTGCTGCTGTGCATGCTGTGCCCACCGTTCTATTTGCGATTGCGAAGAAAAGTCGGGATATCCAGATCGTCGGTATTGATGGTCTGCGGCTTGAACTCGCCGGAAGCTGCCTGGCCGGTTTGTGCATCCACGCTTACGGATTCCATCTGGCGCACATTGGATTTCATTTCGGACCGGTTGACCTGGCGGTTGGCGGTGATGCGCCGGGGCATGCCCGAGCGCTCGAACCCTGTGGCAATCACTGTGAGGCGGATCTCATCACCCATCTCCGGGTCAATGACCGCGCCGAAGATCAAATTGACGTCCGGGTGCGCAGTCTCACGGATAATCGCTGCCGCCTGGTTGACCTCGAACAGAGTCAGGCTGTTGCCGCCGGTGACGTTGAAGAGCACCCCGCGGGCCCCGTCAATGGTGATGTCGAGCAGCTGACTCGATATCGCCTGTTCGGCGGCCACTCGGGCGCGGTCCTCGCCGGAGGCCTTACCGACAGCCATCAGCGCCGCGCCGCCCTCGCCCATAATGGTACGCACGTCGGCGAAGTCCAGGTTGATCAGGCCGGGGACGGTGATCAGTTCAGAAATGCCCTGGATGCCCTGGCGCAGGACATCATCGGCCATTTTGAATGAATCCTGCAGACTGGAGCGCTTATCCATAATTTGCAGCAGGCGATCGTTGGGGATCACGATCAGCGTGTCGGCATGTTCCTTGAGCTTGGACATGCCAACCTCGCAGGACTGCATACGGCGGTTGCCCTCGAAGGTGAACGGACGGGTGACCACACCGATGGTCAGCGCGCCGACGTCGCGGGCAATCTGCGCCACAATCGGGGCTGCCCCAGTACCGGTGCCCCCGCCCAGCCCCGCCGTGACGAAGACCATGTCAGCGCCCTTCATTACGTTGTACAGGTCCTCGGCGGATTCCTCAGCGGACTTGCGTCCGACCTCCGGGTCGCCCCCGGCACCCAGCCCGCGGGTCAGCTTGTTGCCGATGCGTACACGGGTGGGGGCCTTGGCGAGCATCAGCGCCTGGGCATCGGTGTTGATGGCCACGAACTCCACACCCTGAATGCCCTCATCGATCATCCGATTGACAGCATTCGTGCCACCGCCCCCGACGCCAACGACTTTAATTCTTGCGAAGGTTTCAGCTTGGTTTTTTCTGGCGTCCATAACGATCCTCCTTCATGTATGAGAAGTATGAATAATCCGGTAAAAGGTCAGTCCGGTGTGATATGTCGAAAGCACCTTCCAGCGTCCTAAGGGAGCAGGCGTTTGAGGAAGTTTTTCAATGGATCGAGATTCATAATTAATTCTCCTTTTGGACGGGAACGCGATCGTCCGTGGCCGGGCGGCAGCATCCTATCGGACAGCGCCGCGGCCCATTGAAGCAGGCCCACGCTGGTGGAATACGCCGGGGACTTCAGCTGGTCCACCAGACCAATCAGGTTCCCGGGTCCGGCGGTGCGTACCGGCATACCGAGGACCTGGCTGGCCAGCTGGCGGATCCCGGGCAGCAGGCTCGAACCCCCAGTCAGCACCATGCCTGCGGGAAGCAGGCCGTCGTACCCGGAGCGCTTGATCTCCTGCAGGGTCAGGGCGAAGATCTCTTCGACCCTGGCCTCGATGATGTGGGCCAGGTCGTAGCGACTGATCTGCACCGGCTGGTCCTCTCCGAACGCGTGCACGGTGAAGTATTCTTCCTGGCCTACGCCCGATTTCATGGCGTAGCCGTGTTTCTTCTTGATCTCCTCAGCCTGGGAGATCGGCAGGCGCAGGCCGTGAGCGATATCATTGGTGATGTGATTGCCGCCGACCGCCAGGACCATCGTGTGCCAGACATGACCGTCGACGTAAAGGGCCAGGTCGGTCGTCCCGCCGCCGATGTCGCACACCGCTGCGCCCATCTGGCGTTCAGAGTCGGTTAGCACTACATCGCCGGAAGCAAGCGGGTTCAAAACGAACTGCAGCACTTCTACTCCCGCCGTGCCGACGCACTCGCGCAAGTTTTCGACTGTGGCTTCGGCGGCAGTGATGATGTGCGCCTCCACTTCCAGCCGGTAGCCATGCATCCCGATCGGGGTGTGGATGCCGTCCTGACCGTCCACGGTGAATCCACGCTGGATGACATGGATGACCTCGCGGTTGTGCGGGATAGCCACAGCACGCGCTGCATCCAGCGCGCGGGCGATATCGACCTCGTCAATGGCTTCGCCCGAGACGCCCACGACGCCGCGGCTGTTGATCGACGAGACATGGGCCCCCGCCAGGCTGACCAGTGCGCCGGTGATTTCCACGCCGGAAGTCGCTTCGGCCTTCTCCACCGAATGCGTGATCGCCTGGGAAGCTGCCGCCAGGTCCACGATGACTCCCTTCTTGATGCCTTCAGACGGCTCGATGCCCACACCCATGATGCGGATGGCTTTTTCCTCCACCCGCCCTACCAGGGTGCAGACTTTGGTTGTACCGACGTCGATCCCTACAACAATCTCATCCATATGATTATTTGTAGAATGGCGCATCCGGATATTCCACGCTGATCAGCGTGGGTTGGATGCCCTGGTGTGTGAGAGTGGCTACAATGGCCTGATAAATCTGGGTTTTCATTGCGATACTGTCTGTATTCTGGCCGAAGTACACCGTCCAGCCGCGATTGTCTTGCCAGCCCAGCCCGTACTGCGGATCGTAGCTCATGGATACTCCCTGGGGAACGAAGGGATACAATTCCGCGATTGCCATGACTAAGTCCGGGGAAATAAGCGGCTGGTCATAGAGCGGCGTCGTGTCAGAAGTCTCAATGTGGGGCGGTGCCGCGCTCGCCGTCACCGGGATCAGCCCCTGGAAGCTGCCGCGCGGTGGAAAAGCCACGCCATTGGCATCGATCCAGGTAGTTTGACCATCCTGCGTCCAGACCAGCACAGGGGCTCGTTCAGTGATATCCACGACCAGACGGTTGGGCAGGGCCACATGGACGCTGGCTGCCGAGATGTCGGGGAAGGCGGAGCGGAGTTCGGTGGCCAGTTGCGCCGGGACGACCGCAAAGACCGGCTGGCCGGCGATATGGAGGGCAGCATCGACCTCGGCAGCACTGATGCGCTGGTTGCCTTGGAGAACCGAGCCGGAAATGGCGAATGTGGTGGAGGTCCACATCATGTAGAGCACGAAAACCAGGAGAGCAGTTGCCAGGCCGGAAAGCCAGCGCGCCCCGAACTGCGGCAGGGAAATAGCCGGGGCACGCACATCGGCGCGGCCCAGGTTTAAGGCGTACTGGCGACCACTCCCCTGAGCTTGTCGAGGGGCGGCACCCGGCCGGGGCTTTCGCACGGCCTTCTCAATATGCCGGGAGGCAGGGACATAGGTCGTTCCCGGGTGGGAAGGCGTGCGGGAGGATTTTGCCGGGGCTTTTTTCGGGAATAGCGATTGCAGCCGGGACGAGCGGCGCTTGCGCACGAATTGGATGCGGGTCAGGCTGTTATTGTCCGTCATGCCTGCCTCCGGTAGCGCCGTTGGGTGCGGTCGGTATCGGCTTTGCGCTTAAGCGCCAGCTCGACCAGCCTGTCGACTAATTGTGCGTAGGAAAGTCCGGTAGCTTCCCAGAGCTTTGGATACATGCTGATGCTGGTGAAGCCAGGGATGGTATTCAACTCATTCAAGTAGATCTCACCATTCTCCTTGTCGATGAAGAAGTCGACGCGCGCCATGCCGCCGCAGTCGATTGCCTTATAGGCAGCCACGGCCATCGCGCGAATTTTCTCGGCCGTTTCGGCGGGCAGGGGAGCCGGAATGACCAGGCCGGATGTGCCGTCCATGTACTTGGATTCGTAGGAGTAGAACTCCCGGCTGGGCAGGACTTCCCCGGGGACGGAGGCTCGGGCATCATCGTTGCCCAGCACGCTGACCTCGATCTCGCGCGCATTGAGGCCGCGTTCAACCAGCACGCGCCGGTCAAAGGCAGCGGCTTCCATCAGCCCTTCCCTCAGGTCAGCGCGGTTGTTGCATTTGGTGATGCCGACCGAGGAACCCAGATTCGCGGGTTTGACGAACAGAGGGTAGGGGGCTACGCTTTCTGCCTTGTGCAGCAGGGATTCCATGTCTTTCTCGATTTCACTGCGCAGGATTATGGCCGATTCGACTGTTGAAATGCCGTTTGCGCGCATCACGTCCTTGAACACGCCCTTATCCATCCCGACGGCGGAACCGGTCACCCCGGCGCCCACGTAGGCCAGGTCGGCCATCTCCAGCAGCCCCTGCAGGCTGCCGTCCTCCCCGTATGTCCCATGCAGGACGGGGAAAACGACATCAATATCGGAAAGGTGTTCCAGGGTCGTGCCATGATCCGTAACTCTTAAAGCGAATAGACCCGGGTGGGATGGGTCAGGCAGGAGAATGCAGGGAGTCAATCCTTCCGTATTGCCCTTCTCCAGCGCCTCACGTGCGTTCTTCCCGGTCACCCAGGTGCCTTCATGGGTAATCCCGACTTGAGAGATCTCGTAGCGGGATGGGTTGAGCACCGCCAGCACCGACCTGGCCGAGTCAAGGGACACCTCATGCTCGCCGGAGCGGCCGCCGAAGATTACAGCAATGCGGATTTTGTGCTGGGTTAAGTTCATCGACTCACCACTCACCAACAAGTTCCACTTCCAATTCCAGGGTCACGCCGAATTTCTCGGCGACAGTATTGCGGGCCAGATCGATCAAGGCTTTGACGTCTTCTGCCCGGGTCCGGCCGCGGTTGATGAAGAAATTAGCGTGCACCGGGCTGATCTCGGCATTTCCAATGCGTTTGCCTTTCAGACCGGAGGCTTCGATCAGCCTGCCGGCATAGTCGCCGGGCGGGTTCTTGAACATGGAGCCCATGCTTGCGCCTTGAGGTTGTGACCTGCGCCTCAGGGTGAGGAAGCGCTCCATTTTTGCCAGGATTTCCTGCCGGCTGCCATGCTCCAGGGCCAACTCGGCGGAGAGGATGACAACGGGAAGGTGGGACCGCTTGAGGGCACTGGAGCGATAGTCGAATTCCATCATTTGCACAGACCACGTCTGGCGGCCATCGAGGCGGTGGAGCAGGTCCGCCGAGATCAGGCTGGCTGCGACATCGCCGTCGAAGGCTCCGGCGTTGCCATAAACCGCCCCGCCCAGCGATCCGGGGACGGTGGCAGCCCATTCCAGACCGGCCAGGCCGAGCTGCGCTGCCCGCTGGGCGAGATCGTTGAGCGTGGCTCCCGACTCGGCCCGGACGGCGGGGGGCTCAGCCTCGGCTGCAAACTGCACGCCGCGCGCCCGGTTGACCACCACCACCCCGCGCACGCCCCGGTCGCTGACCAGCACATTGGCGCCGCCGCCCAGCAGCAGGAAGGGGATATCCAGCTCCCACAGCTTCTCTGCCGTCTGGGCCAGCTCATCTACCGAGCGGACGACCAGCAGGGCATCCGCACTCCCGCCGATGCGCGCCGAGGTGTAGCTGGAGAGTGGAACGTTCTCCTGCAAACGGTCGTTGAAAGCGGAGTGCAGGCTGGCGAGGCTGGGAATATCCATGGTCAAGGTCAGGTCCAGGACGGTGGTTGGGCTCATTCAGGCATCGAGGTCAGCGGCTGTTTTCCAGGTGGGCGATGATCCGTCGCACAACGGAGATCATCTCGTTATTGAAGGGTTTTTGCTGCTTGGACGGGTTGCGGCGCCGGACCGGGTCCGGGTCAGGCACGGCACCCAGCACACCCTGGATCGACGGCAGGTCAATCGTGTCTGCTTCATAGACATGGGTCTGTTCTTGCGTATTGAACATTTCAAGCCTTCCTTTCCTGCAAGCTGGCCAGCACCTGTGTGCTGACCTGGTCGGCATCCCCTGCGGAGAGCACCAGCAGGGCGTCTCCGGGGCGTAAATGAGAAAGGAGATAATTGCTCACATCTGTCAGCTCGGCCACAAAGTGTGCTGCAGGGTGGGTCATCGCGCGGACCACAGTTTCAGCGGAAAAGTCCTGTTTGGCTTCACGCGCCGCGTAGATCTCGGTAACGATCACTTCGTCGGCATCGTCAAAAGCGCCGGTGAATTTATCGAAAAGGGCCCGGGTGCGTGAGTAGGTATGCGGCTGCCAGACTACCCACAGGCGCCGCTTGGGGTAGCGCGAGCGGGCCGCGGCCAGCGTGGCTCGGATCTCGGTCGGATGGTGGGCATAATCGTCCACAACCACCACTCCATCGGCTTCGCCGCGCACCTCGAAACGGCGGCCGGTGCCGCTGAAATCTCCCAGCGCACGGGCGGCCTCGTCCAGCGGCAGGCCAAGCAGGTCGGTAACCGTCAGGGCGGCCAGTGCGTTGCGCACGTTGTGGCGTCCTGGCACCTGCAGTTCGACTGACGCCGAATGGCTGAGCACCGAGACGCTTACGGTAAAACCGCCTTTGGGGTTGGGTGTCAGCAGTTCGGCGTAGCTTTCCAGCATGCGCAGCCCAGCGGTTACGATCGGGCGCAGGCCATAACAAACTACGTTCTTATCCATCTTCTCGGCGGTATCGATCAGATCGGCAGCGCCCTGGTCTTCGGCACAGGCGACAAGCATGCCACCCGTCGGAAGCAGCTTGACGAACTCGACGAAGGCTGCCTGGAAATCTGCTGCGCTGGGATAGCAGTCCGGATGGTCGTGCTCGACATTGGTTACCACTTCAATGACCGGCTTGAGGCCCAGGAACATGCGGTCGTATTCATCCGCTTCGATGACAAAGACAGCACCGTGTCCAGCATGCGCGTTCACACCCAGCCCGTTGATCACGCCGCCAAGGATGAAGGAGGGATCCTGCTGCAAAGCGGTCAGGATCCAGACAATCATTGCGGTGGTGGTAGTCTTGCCGTGTGTGCCGGCAACGGCGACGCCCGTCTTGCCCTCCATCAGGCTGCCGAGGAAGTCGGCTCGTTTGAGCACCGGGATGCCAGCCGCGCGGGCTGAGGCAACCTCGGGATTATCATCGGGGATGGCGGACGAGCGCACCACCAGATCTGCACCGGCAACATTTTCCGGGCGGTGGCCGATTTGGATGGTCGCGCCCGCCGCACGCAGGTCCGGTAGGAAGGGGGATTCGGCGCGGTCCGACCCGGTCACCGTATATCCCCTCTCAAGCAGGAGTTGGGCGATGGCCGAAAGACCGGTTCCACCGATGCCAATCAAGTGTATGCGAGTCATAATCTTAGACAAAGACCACGATCACAAAGATGAATGACAGGACCACAGCGAAGTAGATCGCCGGGATGCCCAGGAGGCGCGGCGGCATGAACTGGATAATGGTTAAAGCCGCCTTGCCGAGGGGGGTGTTTTGATCCGGCGGGGTGATCAGCGAGAAAGGATAATTTGCATCATGCAGGTAGAACCAGATCGTCCCGGCGATCAGGTACCCGTTGAGAGCACCGAGGACGATGCCCAGCAGGACATCCTGGAATTTCTCGCGTGTCATCTTGGGTGCAAAGCGGGAGATGTTGGGTGTCTGGTAGCCGAAGAAGACCAGCATGATCAGGATGATGCTTCGCAGCCAGAAGTACAGCGACGGGTTTTGCGTCGCCAGAACATCCCGCACAAAGGGCACGTAGTGATCCAGCAGGGTGGTGAGGGTAAGCGCCAGGATGACGCTGAAGACCACCAAGATTTCCTTCGCCCAGCCGCGTATGCCGCCGATAACAGCGAAGAGCACCACATACATCCAGAAAACGAAGGTCAGGCTAACCATGCTCTCAGCTCCTCTCCTTCGCCAGCCCAAGGAGCAGCTGGCCGATTTCCGCAGAGGCCCGGGGACGGGACAGGCGCTGCATGGCAATGCGCATAGATTTCATTCTGGCGGGGTTGCTGAAAAGGTCCTTCACGGTGGGCACCAGTTGGTCGGATAATTTCTCATTTTCGATCATAATGGCGGCTCCCTGCCGGACGAGGTACTCGGCATTGACCCTCTGGTAACGCCAGGCAAATGGGTACGGGACCAGGATTGCAGGCAGGCCGAAGAGCGGATATTCGCCTAGCGTTGAAGCGCCAGCCCGGGAGAGCGCCAGGTCAGCTGCAGCCAGCGCTGCGCCCATCTCGGCATGCAGGTACGGAACAGCGTGGTAACGGGCAGCCTGGGTTCGAGACAAGCGCCTGGTTTTTTCCTCGACGAACGGCCAGTCCAGTTCACCGGTGATATGGACGATCTGAGCCAGTTCCAGCAGAGCGGGCAGGTGGGCAAACACCGGAGAGTTGATCGTACGGGCACCCTTGCTGCCTCCCGAGATCAACAGGACAGGACTGGCGTTGGAAAGTTTCAGGGTCCGACGGGCTGCAGATCGTTCCCATCCGGCGAGATCCGACCGAACTGGATAACCGGTCAGCACAACCCTTTCCCGATGTTTGAAATAAAACGCCGAGTCCTCAGCGGTGATGGCGATCCGGTCGGCAAACCGGGACAGAGTCTTCAGCGCCAGTCCCGGCTCGATATCCGGGACATACAGAACGGTCGGAACCCTCCAGGCGGCGACTGCCATGGGAACAGCAACATAGCCACCGGTGAAGAACAGCACATCTGGTCGGAACTTGCGTAAAATTCCTGCGGAGGCGAACGCGCCTTGCACAAGGCGGGCAATGTTTCCCGGCAGCGCTTTCAGGCCGACGCCGTGGACTCCGGAGGCGGGGATAGCTTTAAATGGAATGCCTGCCCGTTCTACGAGACGGGATTCCAGACCACCTTTCGCACCGACCCACAGCGTTTCCATCTCAGCGTGGTCCTTGGTGAGCGTGTTATACACGGCGAGAGCGGGATTGACGCCGCCGCCGGTCCCGCCGGCGCAGATCAGCAGACGCACTGAAAGACCTCCGTTCTTCGATTTGAGGTTCGGGGACGCTGTGCCTGGCTGGATTTCCCTGCACTGACTGCCGGGAAATATTGACCAGGATACCGATCCCCGCCAACGACGATATCAGGTTCGAGCCGCCTGAGCTAAAAAATGGCAGGGCATTGCCTGCCGCCGGCAGCAAACCGACCATCACGCCTGTGTTGATGATCATTTCAATCAGGATCCAGAAGGTCAGCCCGGCTGCCATGACTGAACCGAGGGTGTCCGGCGCACGGGAAGCTATCTTGACTCCGCGCCAGAGCAGCACCCCGTACAGACCGATCAGGAGCAAGGCGCCAAAGAAACCCAATTCCTCGACCAGGACGGCGAAAATGCTATCGGTCGCCGAAACCGGCAGTCCGGTGAGCTTGGAACCGGCCAGCCCGATGCCGACCCCGAACCAGCCACCGTGGACGATGGCTCCCAGTGAGCGCAGGATCTGGTAATTGGCCTGCAAAGGATCTTTAAGCCCCGCAATAAAGGAGGCCATGCGGGCGTGTCCGGTCGGGCTGATCTGGACCACCAGCCAGCCGGCCGCCAACGACACCACGAGGAAGAGAACGATCTGGCGAAGTTCGCCACCGGCAAGGAAGAAGAGCAGCCCGCCCAGTAGGAAAATCGTGGCAGTGGCACTGAGGTCGGGCTCGAGGTAAATCAAACCACCAACCAGGCCAAGGATCGCAGCCAGCGGGAGCAGGCTGAGCTGGACGTCGTGCAGGTTCTCACGTTTGCTGTAAAGCCAGACCGAGAGGTAGATGATCAGCACTGGCTTGGCGAGTTCCGAAGGCTGGACCGAGCCGCCAAAAAAGGTGCGGACCGCGCCCAGGCGGACTTGACTTGTGAACAGAACCGCCACGAGTAAGACCACTGTTACACCAATCAACAGAACCGCATACCGCTGCCAGATGTGATAATCGATGCGGGCGAGCAGGAGTGCGGCCACCGCCCCGATGATTAGAAAGACTACCTGCTTGTTGAACATGTACATCGGCGAGCCGTAGATCTGGAGCGAGAAGTCCGTACTGGCCGAATAAAGCATCAGCAACCCGAAGATTGCCAGGGCGATGATGTCGGCAATGAGGATCAGGTCACCCGCGGGTGCCTGGCCGCGCTGCCCGGATGTCTTGACTTTCGGGGGTTTAGAGCCCTGGTTTACGAAAGTGCCGATACCCATTTTCGGAAAGCCTCTCCACGTTCTTCGAAATCGTTAAATTGATCATAACTGTTGCCGCCGGGGGAGAGCAGGACAACATCGCCTGCTTCAACCACCCGGGCGGCTGCCTGAACAGCTTCTTCCAGATCCCTGCAGCGGTCTAGGGTAAACGGGCGCTGGCCTTCAACCTGTTTACCCAGAGATGCCTCGATCTTTCCCGCGGCCTCACCGAACAGGATAATATGGTCCACGCGGTCGTGGACAAGGGCAGCCAGCTCTTCCCAGGGCAGATTCTTATCTCGGCCGCCGAGCAGCAGGATGATCGGTTCTCTGAAAGAGCGGATCGCTGCAATCGTACGCTCGGGGGCAGTGGCAATCGAATCGTTGTACCAGTCGGCGCCCCGCCAGGAACGGACGAATTCCAGACGATGGACGACGCCGCGGAAATCCTCTGCTGCGCTGAGCATGGCGTCCAGCGCCAGATGGGCGGCATGGCCAACGGCGAAAGCAGCGAGGATGTTCATGATATTGTGGTCGCCGCGTAGGTGGATTTTCGCCTGCGGGATCAACGGGATTTCCACATCGTTGTCGCGCAAATGCAGGACACCGTCCTCCAGGTACGTGCCATCTTCCCGACCTTTGATCGGTTTGAAGCCGAACGAGACCAGCTGTCCGTGAATATTGTTTTGCAAACTCCACGAACCTGGATCCTCGCGGCACAACACGGCTGTGTCCTGCGTCCCCTGGAAGTCCAGGATACGCTTTTTGGCGGCAATGTAGGCATGCATCGTGCCATGGCGGTCCAGGTGATTGGGCGTGATGTTTAGCACAGCGGCCAGGTTCGGGGAAAGTGTCATCTGCTCGAGCTGGAAGCTGGAGATTTCGAGAATTGCCAGGTCGTCTGGGGTCATCTTGTCCACATAGTTGAGCAGCGGGTCGCCGATATTGCCGCCGACGTATGCCCGGCTGCCCAGGGCCGCCTTGGCCATCAGGCCAACCAGGGTCGTGGTGGTCGTCTTGCCTGCCGAGCCTGTTATGCCGACCGTCTGGCATGGGACCACTTCCATGAAGAGCTGGGTATCGTTGGTCAGCGGGATACTGCGCTTGACAGCCTCGGCCACGAGTGGATTGTCCAGCGGGACTCCGCCGGAAAGGCAAAGCACATCGGTTGCATCCAGGAGTTCGAGTGGATGCTTTCCCAGTACCCAGGAGACTGCGACATCCATCAGCGCCGCCTGTGCGGATTGCATCTGGCCGAAGGAACGGTGGTCATTCACAGTAACCTGGGCACCATGACGCGCCAGCCAACGGGCGGCTGCCTGCCCCTGCCGGGCGCCTCCCAGAATGGTGACACGTGTGCCGTTCCAGTTTGTTTTCATGCCGTTTCTATACCAGGGACAAACCGATACCGAGCATGGCCGCCAGCAGGCCGACCAGCCAGAAACGCTGGACGATCTGGGTTTCGGACCAGCCGAGCAGCTCAAAATGGTAATGCAGAGGCGCCATCTTGAAAATGCGCCTTCCATGGGTCAGCCGGAAATAGGCGATCTGGATCACGTCGCTCAGGGCTTCGCTGACCGGGATAATGGCAATGATTGGCAGAAGGCCCCACTGGCCTGTCATCAGGGCGACCACCGCAATCGTGGCTCCCAGGGCGAGCGAGCCAGTATCGCCCATGAACAACTGGGCAGGATGAACATTGAACCACAGGAAACCGAACAGCGCGCCGACCATGGTGAAACAAAATCTGGCAAGGAAGACCTGGCCCTGCATCAGGGCGATGGCTCCGTAAGCGGCAAAGATGGTTGCCGAGATCAACCCCGCCAGCCCGTCCAGGCCGTCGGTGAAATTGATTGCATTGCTCATAGCGACAATGATGAAAGCAGCCATCGGAATATAGAAAACGCCCATGGGGATCTCGAAGCGGATCCCCGGCAGGAACAGATTGGGCACATTCAGAACATATCTCAAGACGAAAGCCAGAGCCACCGCGAGCAGCACCTGGGCAATGAATTTGGTGCGGGCGCGCATTCCCGCGCCGACGCGCTTGCCGCGGATGCCGGCCCAATCGTCCAGGCCGCCCAGCAGGGCATAGCCGAGCATGGCAGCCAGAGGCACCAGAACCGACTTGCCAAGCAGCTTCATGCCTATCAAACTGACGGCATTGAGCATGACGGTCAACAGAATCACCGGCAGGAAGATCATGATGCCGCCCATTGTCGGCGTACCCATTTTAATGAAATGTCCACCCGGCTCTTCGACGCGGATCTGCTTGCCAATTTTGAAATAGCGCAGGATCCGCAGCAGGGGTTCACCCCAGATGACGGTCATCATGAAAGCCAGGCCGGTCAGGCTCAAGGCCAGAGCAGTCTCTTTCATGCAGGCACCTCCAGGGCAGCGACGATCCGGTCCATGCGGACACCGCGTGATCCTTTGACCAGGACAACGTCTTTATCGGTCAGCTTCTGACTCAGGTAGTCGATGACTTCGTTCGGGTTCTCGAACTCGGTCACTTCTGCGGCGCTCAAACCTGCACGGCGTGCCGCCGCCGCGATGATATGAGCACGTATACCGATCGTGACCAAGGTATCGACAACTTCCGCGGCGCGCACGCCGGCCATCTCATGGCCTTGCCTTTCATAGGGGCCCAGTTCGAGCATGTCCCCCAGCACGGCGATTTTATGACCGTCCAGCTCCGCCAGCAGGTTGAGGGCAGCCAGCATCGATTCGGGAGAGGCATTGTAGGTGTCATCCAGCAGCAATGCGCCTTTCTCGCTGCGCACGGCAACCAGCCGTAACTGCATGTGTCCCACGGACAGTCCTTCCAGAATTTCCTGCCAGGTCAGCCCGTCCACCAGGCCGACTGCAGCTGCCCGCAGGGCGGTGTGCACCGAGTGCCGGCCAATTAGAGGGATGTGAACCTGCAGAGTCTCATCGTGGTAGTGCAGTTGGAAGCGAATTCCTTCCAGCCCCAGGCTATCCACATGATCCGCCCACAATTCGGAGGCGGGATCGAGTCCATAAAAGAAGACGCGCGCCTTGGTTTGCCCGGACATGGCCCGGACCAGGGGATCGTCGTAATTCAATACAGCAACCCCCCGCGGTGCGGGTGGCAGGGCCTGGACCAGCTCGGCTTTGCCGCGGGCAATTGCTTCCTGCGAACCAGCGCGCTCGGCATGTACCGTGCCGATATTGGTGACCACACCGATTTCTGGGAGGGCGAGATCACATAAGAGGGCGATCTCGCCAGGGACATAGAAGCCCATCTCCAAGACGGCCCGTTCATATCCCTTACCCAGCTTCAGAATGGTGAGCGGAAGGCCGATCTCATTGTTGAGATTGCCTTGGCTTTTCAGGGTGTGGTAACGCATGCCAAGCACTTCGGCGATCAATTCCTTGGTCGTGGATTTGCCGACGCTGCCGGTGATCCCTACCACACGCAGGTCCAGCCTGCGCCGCCAGGAACGGGCGATTTGTTGCAGCGCAGCCAGGGTGTTCTCAACGAATAGACAGAAGGGAATTTCCAGTGCGGAGAGCACCTGCATGTCGAAAGGCGCACGCAGGTCCAGTGTGCGCAGGGGTTCGGCGAGCTCATGCTGGATGAGTGCGAACGAAGCCCCGCGCTGGAAGGCATCCTGAACGAAGGAATGGCCGTCGACATGTTCCCCTGGCAGGGCGACGAAAAGGGCCCCGGGGATGATTTGCCTGGAATCAATCACCGCTTCCGTGATGACAGTCTCGGCCATCGCGGGGCGGGTGTTCGTCAGGGCTTCAATCACGTCAGCCAGGCTCAACATCGCTCACTAGCCTCCGGTCACCTGATGCAGCCGGATAGCATCCGGAGGGATATCCAGCAGGACGACCAGGTTCTGCACGATTTGTTTGAAAACCGGGGCGGCGACGATGGAGCCCCATATCGAGGTGCTGGGTTTTTCGAGCCAAACATAGACCAGGAACTGGGGGTTGTCGACCGGTCCCCAGCCAATGAAAGAGGCTTCCGTCTGGTTGCTGTCGTATCCTCCGGTGGGGGAGGGGATCTGGGCCGTTCCGGTCTTCCCGGCAATGCGGTAACCGGAGACCAGCCCGCGCGAGCCTTCGGTCTCGAGAGAGACTGCCAGCATTTCGCTGAGCTTGTGAGCGGTATCTGCTGAGATCGGATTCCCCACGACCTGCGGGGACAGGTTGTGCTGCTTCCCGTCCTGCACGATCGCATACAATACATGGGGGTAATACATCTTTCCGCCGTTGGCAATGGCCGATGCAGTCATGACCATCTGGATCGGGGTCACCGATACACCCTGGCCGAAGGCGTTGGTCGCGAGGTCCACTGGGTACCAATCGCTGTCGCCAGGCAGCTTGAGACGGCCGGCAACCTCATCAGCCAGGTCGATCCCGGTGAGCTGGCCGAGGCCGAAATGTTTCATGTAGGAGTAAAAGATATCATTGCCCATTTTCTGGGTTGAAACCCACGCCAGACAGACATTGAGCGAGTTTGCTAGGCAGCCGGTCATGTCCTGGGTGCCCCAAGCACCGTTGTTCCAGTTTGTGATCGTCGCACCGCCGTATGAGATCGAACCAGTATCGAAGAAGGTCGTGTTGGGCTTCACTGAACCGGAGTCCAGTGCCCCGGCCATGGTCAGAATCTTCAGGACCGAGCCGGGTTCAAAAGCCTGACTGATGGCCCGGTTGAAGGGAGTGTCGCCGGGGAAGATCTGCGAGTACTGCTGGTAGTTGTTGGGATCCAGGCGCGGCGTGGTGGCCATCGCCAGGATTTCACCGTTGCGCGGGTCCATGATGATGACCGTCCCGGAGGTGGAGCCGCTGTCATGGACGGCTTGGTCCAAAACCTGTTCGGTCATGGCCTGGATCTCGCGGTCGATGGTCAGGATCAGAGTTGCGCCCGGAGGTATGTCTGGCAGTCCCTGGGCGTCGCTCGGGTTGGTCGGGACCAGCATCGTCACCGGCTGGCCGGCCAGGATGTTATTGTATTTCTCCTCGATTCCAAAATAGCCACGTTCATCCTGAGCGACGAAACCGAGCACGTTCGATGCCAGCTGGTTTTCGGGGTAACTGCGCTGAAGATGAGGCTTGAAGGCCAGCCCGTTCAGATTTTTGCCGTTGGGATCATTCGCGACCTGCTGCTGCAGCTTGATCAATTGGTCAGCCTGGTCTGCCGGGACGAAATCCTTCAAGACGACGTATACCACGTCCTTGCCGGGATTATTGAGTTTGCTGAGGGCGTCGGAATAATCCATGCCAAGATACATTTGGGCAGCCAGGGCTATGCTCTGCGGGTCGTGCATGGCCTTCAAGTCCACGCCTACCTCGTAAACAGTCTTGTTACCCGCCAGCAGGTTTCCGCGCCGGTCGTAAATCTCCCCGCGTGCCGGGTAGAAGGTTTGCCAGGTATAGTCGTAGGAACTGTTGCCGTTGATGATCCTCTTCGCCTCCGCACTGTTCTGGAGGTGGATGATCTGAGCGAGGACCCCGACCCCCATGAAGCCGAGCAGGAAAGTGATGGACAGGTAACGCCAGGAGTACGGATTTTTCATCTCTGGCCTCCTGCGGAAGACGGACTGCCGAGTTCCCGGGCGAACCAGTCAAACAATGATTCCGTATATTCCGGCAGGATCACGGGTGAGACCGAGCCGGCTTCGGCCGAGGATAAATCCACGGACTGGGGTGGTGTATAGCCCGGGACAATGACATAGGTCATGTCATCCGGAGAGACAGGATGAAAGCCAAGCGCTTCAGCCCGTTTTTCCATATTGCTGGTGGAGGTCAGGGCCGCCAGCTGTGTCTCCAAATCAGCAATGGTGCGTTGGTGATCGAGGATGTCGCTGTTGAGATTCTGAATTTGACGTCCGGCCACATCTGCGCGGGTGGTGATGTTCACGTAGACGGCTGCGACCATTGCGACCAGGATGAATCCAAGCAAAAACAGGCCGATCCACTGGCGTTGCACCCGCCAGGGGGCCTGATGATATTTTTGGACGATTTGCGTGACGTTGTTCATATTTTTTTATCCGTCAATCGACTTCAACGATAAAGGGTCTGCTTCACCTCCGTTCGGAGCCAACACCCAGTGGCTAAAATTATCCTGGTAATTTCTCGGCGACACGCAGCTTGGCGCTGCGCGCACGGGAATTCAATTTGGTTTCTTCCACGGACGGCCGGATCGGATGGCGGTTCACCTCGGTGAGGCTCGCCTCGTGTCCGCAGGTGCAAACCGGCTGGCGTGGCGGGCAGATGCAGTCCCGACTTTCACGGCGGAAATAATCCTTGACAATGCGGTCCTCCAGTGAGTGGAAGGTGATCACCGCCAGCCGCCCGCCCGGGCGGAGTGCCCGGATTGCCTGGGGGAGCACGCTTTCCACTGCCGTAAGCTCGCCGTTGACGGCAATGCGCAGTGCCTGGAAGGCTCGCGTGGCGGGGTGGTGGGGGCCGTGCCGGCCAAGGGTTTTTTCGATGACCGCCGCAAGCTCCTGGGTACCCCACAGGGGACGGGCCCGCGAGATGGCTCGGGCGATGCGCCGGGCAGCCGGTTCTTCGCCGTAACGGTAGAGGATGTCCGCCAGCTCGGCCTCCGGCCAGGTGTTGACGATCTCGGCGGCGGTCAACGAGCTCGACGGATCAAAGCGCATGTCGAGCGGACCATCGGCCATGAAGGAGAAACCCCGCTCCGCAGTATCGAACTGCATCGAGGAGGCACCCAGGTCGAGCAGCATGCCATCCACCTCCTTCCAGCCGAGACCGTCCAATTGGTCCGCCAGGGTTGTATATGAGGCCCGATATAGACGGGCGCGCTCCCCGAAGGGAGCGAGGGTCTGGCGTGCCAGTGCGATTGCTTGCGGGTCGACATCCATTCCGAGCAGGACCCCTCCCGGCTCGCTTGCGGCTAAAATTCCTGCCGCATGTCCTCCCGCACCGAGCGTCCCATCGACATAGCGCCCACCGCTTTTGGGCTGTAAAGCGTGTATAATTTCCTGGTAAAGTACTGGTTGGTGCGCAAGGACCATTTCAGCGAGTCTTGAGGTCGAGCGTGGCAAAGCGTCTCGTGTTTGCCTCGGCGTCCTGCACCTGATTCACTTGCTGCTGCCACAGGGTCGGTTCCCATATTTCGAAGTAATCGCCCTGACCGATAAGCACCACCTCACTGCTCAGACCAGCGAACTCGCGCAGATTCTGCGGTAGCAAGATCCGGCCGGATTTATCGACATCCAACTGCGAGGCACTGCCCAGGATGAGACGGCGCAGCAGGCGGGCGGTCGGGTCGGTCAGGTTCATCGCCATGATGCGCTGATAGATGACCTCGAAGGCTGCACCGGTCAGCACCATCAGGTTGCGGTCCAGCCCCTGGACAACAAAAGCGCCGTCTGAAATCAGTTCACGGTACCTGGCCGGAACTGTCAGGCGGTTCTTATCGTCAAAGGAGTGGACATACTGGCCTAAGAACATTAGTTCTGTTCCTCTCATTAAACCCGAACGCCGGTAATAGCCGGCGTCCCACTTCGTCCCACTTTTAACCCACGGACGAGCTTATTTTAGCACAAACTCAGTCCAAATTGCAAGTATCATTTTTGTTAGTAGTATTTTTGACCAGAGACCTCGAGCAGGTGATTGACCCCCCTGGATGATCGGAGGGGTCGGATAAATCCCCCGTGCTGTTCACCGGGCGGAAGCTTTTTCAGGGACTCAACCCATGCCTCCCGAAATTCAGCTGCTTGCCTCCTCCCGCTGGATTGATTATGATCTACTCGACAGCGGCGACGGAAAAAAACTTGAGCGCTTCGGATCCTTTACCTTCGTCCGCCCGGAGGTGCAGGCATTGTGGCATCCGTCGCTTGCGGATAAAACCTGGGAGGCGGCGGATGCGGTCTTCCAGCCGACCGGTGAGGAAAGCGGAGGGCACTGGCACTCCCGCAAGAAAATCCCTGAAAAGTGGGAGATGAAGTACGACCTGCCCCACGACCCTTCTCTTGCCGGGGGAGGGGGACTTCATTTTTGGGTGCGGACGACGCCAGGACGTCATCTGGGTGTTTTCCCGGAAGGCGCGGCGCATTGGGAGTGGGTGGCAGACAGGATAAGACAGAGAACTGTGAGTGAAAACGGGCAGGCAAATGTGCTCAACCTGTTCGGCTATACCGGTCTGGCAAGCCTTGCTGCCGCGGCCGCCGGTGCCAGGGTGACCCACGTGGATGCCTCCAAAAAATCCGTGACCTGGGCGCGCGAAAACCAGGTTCTCTCCGGGCTGACGGAGAAACCCGTGCGCTGGATCGTGGACGATGCGCTGAAGTTCGTCCAGCGCGAGGCGCGCCGCGGGGTAAAATACGACGGGATCTTGCTCGATCCACCCAAGTTCGGACGCGGGCCGAAGGGTGAGGTGTGGGAAGTATACCGGTCTCTGCCGGAGCTGCTGCAGGCCTGCCGGGATGTTTTAAGTGGAAGGCCGCTGTTCGTCGTTGTGACGGTGTATGCCGTCAAGGTTTCGTCAGTGAATATCTACTATGCGGTGGAGGAAATGATGAAAGGCTGCGCGGGTGAACTGAAATGCGGCGAGCTGGTGATGCAGGAGAAAAGCGCCGGGAGGCTGCTTTCCAGCGCGGTGTATGCGCGCTGGCAGCAGTAAAGCGGGGAGGCGGTGAACTCCACCCCGGTATTTTTTATCCAGAGATCGCTCTCCTTAAATAATGGTTAATGCCGTACAATTGCCAAGAAATTCTTGGCTCGAATCCAACCTGTTTTGATACAATAGAGACTATGACCCCAACAAACTCCGCTGTCGAATCCCGATTGGATATTCCGCTTAAGCGATGGATCCCCATCAACCTGGAAACGCTCCTGGTCGTCCTGATTTTGCTCCTGGCAGTCGTATCGCGCTTCTATGATTTAGGCTTGCGCGAGATCAGCTTCGACGAGGTCAACCACGTCGTCCCTTCCTATGACCTCTTCTCCGGCCATGGGTACAGCTATGACCCGTTAAGCCACGGTCCGCTCCAGTTCCACATGATGGCGCTTTCCTTTGCATTATTCGGTGATAGCGACTTCACCGCACGCATCCCGGCGGCGATCTTCAGCGTGGCCACTATTGCGCTGGCCCTGCTCATCTTCAGGCGGTACCTGGGGCGCATCGGGGCGCTGGCGGCAGGTTTCATGTGCCTGATATCCCCCTACCTGCTCTTTTACGGGCGTTATACCCGTAATGAGGCGTACACGGTCATCTGGGGGATGTTAACCCTTTACTGCATTCTGCGCTACATGGAGAAGGGGGAAAAACGAATCCTGCTCCTGTTCACGCTGATCAACGCTTTCCATTTCACGGATAAGGCGACTTCATATATATTCGCGGCCGAGGAACTGATCTTCCTGGCGGGCTACTTCACCTACAGGTTGCTGAACCGGGAGTGGGCAGTCGAGGCTGAGAAAGAGCGCAGATCATTCATAGCCGGGCTGCTTCTGGCAGTGGTCCTGTTCGGGGGAGCGGCCTGGGTTTACCTGACACAAAAGCCCCTGGACAAGACAATGATTATTGTTGCGGGGGTGGTCGGTGCGGGAGGGGTGGCTGGTTTGGTGTTTGCGGCAGTCTCGGTGGTGCGCGGGCTGGGGTGGGGACAGATCCGCTCGGAACGCACGTTCGACCTGCTCATGCTCCTCGGCACGCTGATCCTGCCCCTGCTGGGAGCTCTGCCGCTCAAACTGATTGGTCTTGACCCGCTGGATTATTCCAGGGCTGGTATTTACCACGCGTTGGAAGCTATCCTTCCGCTGGTTGTTCTGGCAGTGTTGTTGGGATTGTGGTGGAAGGGCTGGGAGTGGCTGCTGTATGTCGCCCTGTTTTATGTACCGTTCGCAGTGCTGTATACAACATTTTTCACCAATCCGGTAGGCCTGGCGGGCGGCTTCATGGGTGCGCTGGGTTACTGGATGGAACAGCAGCCGGTCGACCGCGGCACGCAGCCCTTGTATTACTACGCCTTGGTACAGGTCCCGATCTATGAGTTTCTGCCGGCGGTCGGGACGATCGCCGCGGCGCTGATTGCTTTATTCAAGAAGCTGTGGCAGTCCGAGCCGGGCTCGCCCTTCGTGCCGGGCAAAACGGTTGATGCTGAAACCCAGCGGGTGCCCACCGCGGCGCTGCTCGTCTACTGGTCGGTGAGCAGCCTGGTTGTCTTTTCGCTGGCTGGCGAGAGGATGCCCTGGCTGACCGTCAATATTGCCCTGCCGATGATCCTGGCCTCGGGCTGGGCGGTGGGCTGGCTGGTCGAGACGGTGCCGTGGGGCAAGATCAATACCTGGACCCGCCAGAATGTGGGCCGGGCAGTCGTCCTGGCTTTTCTCAGCTTGTTGGCGGTGATCACCGTGCGCACTGCCTACCGCGCGGCGTATATCAATTATGACTACCCGCTGGAGTACCTGGTCTATGCCCATATCCCCGCGGACCCGAAGACCCTGTACAACGAGATCGTGGACCTCTCCCGGCGGACGACCGGGGAATTGAACATGGTGGTGGCGTACGATAACAAGGTCCGCTACCCCTATTGGTGGTACATGCGCCACTTCCCGAACAAGATCGATTTTGATGTGACCCCCACCCTCGATGCGCGGCGTGCCGAGGTCATTCTGGTGGGTTCAGAAAATTATGACAAGATCACTCCGGTCGTGCGCAACGATTACAACTCACAGGATTACATGCTGCTGTGGTGGCCAAACGAGGACTACAAATCCATCACCTGGCCCTCCATATCCTCAGAACGGACCGCTGACCTGTGTTCGACGACTGCCGGAAGTACGAGCGGGACTGCCTGTAAGATTACGCCGATGAATTTGTTTGAATACCTGAAGTACGCCTGGAAGCACATTCAGCCGTTCTTCACCAATGCGAAAATTCGCAGCGCGGTATGGCAGATCTGGTTCAACCGCGACTACTCCCAGTGGGCTGCTTTGAAGAACAGCGATGCCTATACTTTGACCAACTGGGGAGTATCGGATCGGATGCGTTTCTATATAAGTAAGGACATTGCCTCCAAAATCTGGACCTATGGGGCGGTTGCGCAACCGGCAACACAGCCGGTGGATCCATACGTGGCGCTGACCCTGCCGTTCACGTCGGATCGGACCATCGGCGCACCTGGGAATGGAGCGGGGCAGTTCCAGGCGCCTCACGAGATTGCGCTGGCGCCAGATGGAAGTTTGTACGTGGCGGATGCAGGCAACAACCGCATTCAGCACGTGAGTGCGCAGGGGCAGGTCCTGCAGGTGTGGGGGACGTTTGCGGATATTTCGAAGGGAAATGCCCCCGGCGGAACATTCAACGAGCCGTGGGGGGTGGCCGTAGGGCCGGATGGGAGCGTGTACGTGGCAGACACCTGGAACCACCGCATCCAGAAGTTCACTGCGGATGGGAAGTTCTTGACCATGTGGGGGCATGGTCCGGCGGATTCGACGGATGCGTTCTACGGACCGCGGGGAATAGCAGTGGATGCACAGGGGCGGGTGTTTGTGGCGGACACGGGGAACAAGCGGATCATGATCTTTGATTCGAACGGGAAGCTGCTGGGTCAGATCGGCGGGCCCGGGTTCGATCCGGGTCAGTTTGATGAGCCGGTGGGTGTTGCGCTGGATGCGTCAGGGAAGCTGTATGTGACGGACACATGGAACCAGCGGGTGCAGATGTTTGCACCGGATTCGAGCGGGTTGAATTTCAGCCCGGTTGCTCAATGGCCCGTGGAGGGATGGTACGGGCAGTCCCTGGCGAATAAGCCGTTCCTGGTGGTGGATGGACAGGGGAATGTGTTCGTGAGCGACCCGGAGGCCTGCCGGGTGATCGAGTTCGGCCCGACGGGGCAGGCACTGCACGCCTGGGGAAGCTGCGGGCAGACGGGCAACTTTACACTTCCAGACGGGCTGGCACTGGACGGCCAGGGCGGGTTGTGGGTGAGCGACGCCGGAAGTGGGTCATTGATCCACTATAAATTGGAAGGCCCGTAAATCCTTTTTCATATAAATACTGTGTTTGATATTTTATGATCCAAGCACGAAGGCGGTAAAGTACATTCAGGCCTTCGTGCTTTTCATATCCTCATCTGCTGATCTCAAGACCCCGGTTCAAGCCGAGAGAGCTTTTTGAAAAATCGCCCCGACAATTTCCCGAGTATCATCCTGACCAGCAGCCCGGCTCTCCAGAACGCCACTGCGGCCATACCGTGGGCCAGGACGGCAAAAAGGGGCGGGGTCTGGTAGGTGTAATAGGTCCAGCACTGGCGTGTTGTGCCCCACAATTCCAGGAAGTAGCCCAGGCCGCTTCCGGCTAAAAAGGTCAGAAACGCGGTTCGATAATTGGTCGGGGTCAGGATAAACGCGGCACATAAAAGCAATGCCCCGATCGTATAGGTCTTATTGAATGTTGGGGCGACAAACACCAGCATCAATCCGTAGAATCCCAGGAAGGTCAGCCAGTAAAGAATTTTAAAAATGATCGAGGCCCGCCCGCCATCCCTGGTCCCATCATATCCCAGGGTCACCTTCGTGATCAGATAATTCAACAAGCGTGTGATGCGGTCAATGGACAGGGTGGCAATCGGCCAGGCTGGGATGATCCACAGCGGAGGGCGTTCGGTCGTGAAATAAAACCACAGGTTGGTCTGTGTGCCCCAGGATTCGATCACCAGCCCCCCGATTGTAGCTACGAAGACAATCAGGATATCGGTGCGCAGGTTGGCGTGGGAAATGATTAGCAGGGACATTACAGTAAAGATGCCCACGAGCAGCCAGTCGAAATCGCGCCACCATTTTCCGTGCCAATCCACCGAAGAAGTGACTTGTTGCGCCAGCGGCCACCAAAAATAGATGATCAGGCCGCATACCAGGAGGAAAGCAGTCAGCAGGTAGGTGCTGTGAAGTGTCCAGCCGAAGAGGGAAAACAGGCGGCGAAACCGGGAAGAACGCATGCCGGGATTATATCAATTTGTTAGACTAATCCTCATCCAGTGAAGGTCGTTTCCTGTTATTGACAAATATCATGATTGGAATATACTGCTTCGCAGTAAACTTGATCAATCCATCCCACCGGCTTGCAGCCGGCCTTCACAGCGGAATGTCCTGATACCAGCCTCCCGGCTGGCTGGGCTGACGACACGTCAGTTCGATCACATCATCCGACAGTTATTCCTATGCGAGCCGGTGGGTGCAGTGCTGAAAGGATAAATCATGGCCAATAGAATCTTACAGTGGGGGCTGCTCAGCACGGCGCGAATTAATAAGGCCCTCCTCGGTCCGCTGCAAATATCGAAACGGAACCATTTGCTGGGCGTCGCCAGCCGCTTACAGGAAAAAGCCGATCAATATGCCCGGGAGCACAGGGTCAAACGTGCCTATGGCAGCTACGAAGCACTGCTCGCGGATCCGGAAATAGATGTGATCTACAATCCGCTGCCGAACCACCTGCATGCTGAATGGACGATCAAGGCAGTCGAAGCCGGAAAGCATGTCCTGTGTGAGAAACCCTTGGCTTTAACCCTGGCCGAGGTGGACGCTATACACTCAGCAGCAAAAAAAACCGGCAAGGTGGTAACCGAAGCGTTCATGTACCGCACTCAGCCCCAGACCCTGAAAGTCAGGGAAATTATCGAGGCGGGAAAGCTCGGCAAGGTAAAATTTGTGCGCGGCTCGTTTACCTTCCAGCTGACCAACCCGGATGATATCCGTCTGGATCCGGCGATGGGCGGCGGGGCCTTGTGGGATGTGGGCTGTTATCCGCTCAGCTACACCCGCTCGGCGCTCGGAGCGGAGCCGGTCGAGGTTTTTGGCTGGCAGGTCACGGGTTCAAGTGGAGTCGACGAAAGCTTCGTAGCCCAGATGCGCTTCCCGGGCGAGGTCTTTGCCCAGTTTGATTGCAGCTTTGCCACTCCTTTTCACGTCTTCATGGAAATCATCGGGGATGAGGGCACCCTGGTCATCCCCAATCCGTTCAACCCCGGAGTGAAAGAAACGCTTTTTCTCACGCACCAGGGAAAAGTTGAAAAAGTCCCGGTCCGCGGTCCGGGGACATATGTCAGCGAGGTGGAGGATATGGCAGACGCTGTGCTGCTTGGGAAGTTGCCGCATGTCAGCCTGGAGGACAGCCGTGCGAACGTGGCAGCGATCCTGGCCCTGTTCGAGTCGGCCAAGAGCGGGAAACCTGTATCGATTTGATCCAGGAAAAGACTCAGGAAAAATATGCCCGACTGGAAGGTCGGGCGTATTTTTTTTGAGAGGCTTCGTGAATAACTATGCTTGATCCTGCATATCCTTTCGCGGATTATCGTAAACCTGCGGGTTGACGCAGTTGGGCAAACGCTCCCCCTTGAGCCCGGCGATCAGGTTCTCAGCTGCCATGATAGACATCCTGGCGCGCGTTGTCCGGCTGGCGCTGGCGATGTGGGGCAGGATGATCAGGTTGTCCAGGGCCAGCAGGGGGCTGTCTACCGGTAGCGGCTCCGGATCGGTGACGTCCAGTGCGGCCGCGGCAATGCGTTTTGAGTGGAGGGCTTCGTAGAGCGCCTGGGGATCGACCACCGGGCCGCGCGAGGTGTTGACCAGGATCGCGTTGGGTTTCATTTTAGCAAAAGTGGCTGCGTTCATCAGGCCGCGTGTCTGCTCGGTGAGCGGCGTGTGCAGGGAAATGAAGTCGGATTCGCGGAGGAGCGTCTCCAGATCCACCTGACGAGCGGCTACTCCAGGTTCGGGTGCTGTCGGAGCGGGATCCGTGAACAGGATGCGCATGTCAAAGCCGGTCGCCCGGTGTGCGACCGCCCGGCCAATACGTCCGAAGCCGACCACGCCCAGCGTCGCGCCGCGCACATCCGCGCCTAGAAGCAGGGACAATTCCCAGGTTTTCCATTTCCCGGCACGTACATAGCGCTCGCCTTCCACCACCCGGCGGGCGGCAGCCAGGAGCAAGGCGAAGGCCATATCGGCAGTGGCGTCGGTCAGGATGCCGGGCGTGTTGCCGACAGGGATGCCCCGGGCAATGGCAGCGGGCACATCGACATTATCCACCCCGACGGCATGGTTGCTGATGACCTTCAGCTCCGGCCCGGCCGCATCCATCAATTCGCCGTCGACCTGTTCGCTGAGCAGGCTGAGCAGCCCGTCCATGCCGCGGACGCGTTCCAGGAGGACGCCGCGCGTGGGGGGCAGTTCGCCCGTCCAGATATCCGCCTCGCAGAATTCCTGCACCATTTTCAGTCCCTGTTGGAGGATCGTGCGGGTGACAAAGACTTTTGGTTTAGACATGGGATCTCATGATTAATTGTCGTGGTGATCGCAAGCGGCCTGCAGATTTTTAATTAATGCTATCATATCTCTATGACCTCTGAGAAGGCATTTCTCACCCATACCCTGCGCGGTTCGCCCCACGGAGCAGCTGTCAGCCGCATCCTGGCTGCCGCGCTGAAGGAGGTTGAGCCGGGCGGGGTTGTGCAACGCTGTGTCCACCGGGAGGGCCAGCGCCTGGAGGTGGCTGGTCAGGACTATGACCTGGGCGCCCTCCGACATATATTCCTGCTGGGGATTGGCAAGGCTTCCACCGGGATGGCGCGGGCGCTGGCTGAAATCTTGGGCCCGCAGCTCCGCAGCGGATTGGTCGTCACCAAATATCTGCCGGATTTGGGAGACCGAAGCACAAAAAGAAAAAGCTCGATGAGCCCTGACGGAAATATTGTCGCCGTGGAGGGTGGGCATCCGCTTCCAGACGAACGCAGCCTTGAAGCCGGCGAAAGGGTGGTCGAGTTCGTCTCCGCACTGAGCCCCGGCGACCTGCTTTTCTGCCTGATCTCAGGCGGCGGCTCTGCGCTGGTTGCTGCACCTTCGGAGGGGATCTCCCTTGCCGACCTGCAGGCGTTGACTTCCCTCCTGCTGGAGAGCGGTGCACGCATTGAAGAGATCAACACCCTGCGGCGCCGTCTGGACCGGGTCAAGGGCGGCGGGCTGGTGAGGTCGGCGAACGGAGCCACAATCATCAGCCTGATCCTGTCGGATGTGGTCGGGAACCCGTACGAAGCGATCGCCTCCGGCCCGACTGCTGCCGACCCATCGACGCGCGCGGATGCACTGGCAGTGCTCGATAAATATTCTCTTAGGAAGAAGATCCCTGCTTCCATCCTGGGTGCGCTGATGAGGAACCCGGAAACTCCCAAACCCGGTGATGCCATTTTTTCGAATGTTCGCAACGTGATTACCGGAAGTAATTTTCAGGCGGCCCAGGCCGCGCTGGTCCAGTCCGAAGAGGAGGGGTTCCGCCCTTATTTGCTGCGTACCGATCTGCAGGGCGAAGCCCGCCAGGCAGCCTTCGAGCTGGCTACGTTCCTGCGCCAGGCAAAACAGACCGGCCAGCCGGTCCCGGCACCGGCCTGCATGATCGCTGGCGGCGAGACAACGGTTACCCTCAAGGGGACGGGTAAAGGTGGGCGCAACACCGAGCTTGCCCTGGCGGCGGTGACCGATCTGGCTGGATTTCCAGGTGTGATGCTGGTAACGCTCGCAACCGACGGCGAGGACGGTTTGACGGATGCGGCCGGGGCGGTGGTAACAGGGGATACCTACCGGCGTGCCGGCGAACTGGGACTCAGGTCTTGGGACTACCTGGAGCGGAACGATTCATACACTTTCTTTGCTGCTCTGGATGACCTGCTCAAGCCCGGTGCGACCGGGACGAATGTCAATGATCTGACCTTCTTGTTCACCTTTTAGGATATCTATTCCAGGGATGGCGTCTCTTCATGAAAATCACCCTGAACCCCTTCTTGATCTTGTTGCCGCCGGCGGACGTGAAGCCAATCAAACCCATGCGCTGAAATGGGCAAGGAAGGAAATTGAGGTGGGAAAGAAGGCAAAGAAATGAATAAAAGAATATTCCTCGTTCTTATTTGGATTGGGTTTCTCACCGGCTGTGGCGGAGCGGTCGCTCCGTCACTTCAACCTCCTTCTCCTTCTCCTTCGCCAATGGCCAACCCTGCAACCGGGACTGGTCCTCAAGCTCCTTCTCTTTCTCCAACGACCAACCTTGCAACCGGGACTGCAACTATTGAAGCTTATCTGCCTTCCATCACCCTCAACCAGAATCCTTTATATTCTGATACCGAAAATCCCTCCCTGACACCGACGCAAGAGCCGACGCAACCAGCCGAGTCCGCCTCCACAAGCCCGGACGACATCACCCCGACGCCATGGCCCACGCCGACGCTCGGGCTGCCTCCGAAACGCACAGCTTCAGCTCCTGAGGCCTGCCCCGCACTTGTTGATCGACAGGTTGTTATTCAATTCCGCAGCTCGGTAATGGATTATGAACAGGATATTTTATCTTACATCCAGGTTCATGGGATCAGTGGGAATGCGGCTTCAGGTCTCCAGAGCGAAATGAGTACGATCGCAGTGTGGGAGGATGTAGGACATAAAATCTATTTAAAGCCGATCGTCATAGCGGATGATTTGACCGGGGACGGTCAACCTGAAATGATCGTCCTGCTGGACCAGGTGGCTGGAATGGTGCCCTGGGAAGATTTGGGCATTTTTATTCTCGGGTGTGCCAGGGGAAATTATCAATTGTTCTATTCGCAGGCGGATAAAGGGGAATTCTCTGAGGCAATAACACAGGATCTGAATGCGGACGGAATTCGCGAATTGGTCATTCGATACATTCCTTTGTCATGGTATGACTATGGCTTTTATTCTTATAAAATTATCGAGTGGGATGGAAATAAATTTGCAGATCTTTTCTTGGGAGGAGACGGGATAACGGATTATTCGAATTATGGGTGGAGAAATGGTTTGAATCCGGTTGATCATTTTGAGGATATTGATGGAAACGGAACCCAGGAAATATTGCTCTACCGTGCTCCGGATATTTTTGGAGGAAACGGATATGAGTGTGCGAGCGGGCCGGTGAGGACATCCTATATGATCTATATGTGGATCGATGGAGCCTTCCGATTTCTGCGAAAGGAATATTCTTCTGCGCCTGTATATCGGTTCCAGGCCGTCCAGGATGGAGATAACTATACATTCTATGGTCTGTACGACAAGGCGGTTGCTTCTTATGAACGGGCGATCGATGATAAAACCTTGAAGCCGGGTTCTTATGGGGACTTGAAAAGAGACGGGTATTTTGTCGGTTGTTCAGACAATACTCCACCTGACGGGTCTGAACCGGAACGAATGCGTGCTTATGCCGCCTACCGCTGGTTTATCCTGGAGGCACACCTTGGGGACTTCTCGAAAGCGGAACAGTTATGGAGTGAAATCCAATATGAATATCCACAAAACGATGCCGGGTATGCCTTTACCCAGATGGCAGGGGTGTTCTGGCAGGAATATCAGATCGCACAAGATGCCGGGGCAGCCTGTCAGAAGGTAAAAGCTTGGTTGCCTGACCATAAGAATGATGTTTTTTCTTTATTCACTAACGACTATGGATGGGGATATGAGGCACCTAGCGATCAGTCGATCTGTCCTTGGTAGGTGAATTCCACCAACCGATGGATACATCTCCACCGGGCCGCCTGGATTGCGCTGGATCGCCTCCATACCGCTTGGAAACGGGCTTATTCCCGATCACGAACCTCTGCGTCATGATTTTTCCCATTGCGAAAACATTCCGGGGGATATGGCTGCGGGGTAGGCTATTGAAGATTGACTTTTCGTAAATTTTGTCCTACACTGTGGCTGTGCTCGCGTGTGTTTATTCGTGTGCCTGCATTGAATCAGGAGATATTCTCGGGTGCTGAAACTCGCCCGGCAATTTTGAACCCGGCTGGTCCGGCTTTATTAACCCCACGCGGGCGGCGGTGGCTTTATGAATGACACCTGGTATCAACTCATTGTTGGAACGCTCGACCTGTTCGCCTGGAGCGGTGAGCTGATCGGCGAGGAAAATCTACCTCAGCACGGACCGGCTGTTTTCATCGCTAACCATGCGGAGAGCATCGGTCCGATCGCTGCCTGCTGCTCGATCCCGCTGCGCCTGTATCCCTGGATCATTGCCGACATGGTTGACCGTGACCTCGCTCCGGCCTATTTGCAGTGGGACTTCGTGGAACGAAATTTCTCCATGAAACCACCGATAAGCCTGTGGATTTCTAAACTGCTCTCAAGAGTGACGGTACCTCTGCTGCGTTCGATCGGCTGCATCCCCGTCTACAAGGGCGACTACGAGCACACGATCGAATCGCTGCAACAGAGTATGAAGGTGCTGCTTCAGGGCAAGTTCCTGCTAGTTTTTCCCGAGGATAACTCGCTGCCCATGGACCCAGCCACAAAGATGCAGCCCTTCCAGCGCACTTTTGTGCGCCTGGGGGAAATGTATTATGAAGAGACCGGCCAAAGGCTTGAATTCTACCCGGTTACCATCCACACCTCTGGTTATGTCGAGGTCGGTAAAGCCGTTGCCCATGACCCGCTCAATTCCGTCGGATTGGAACGGCACCGCCTTAAGGATTTGATGGAGAATACAATCAAGGCAATGTATCTCCAACTGGAAGGCGGGAAGGATTATCTGGGGAAATTGATCCCGCAGCATAAATAACCCCTGGTTCAGGACGAGTGCGGGATCGGGGTAAGATCCACAGTGGAATTTAGCTCTGGTCCGGCAGGGACCGGTATTAAATCCCGGTGACCTAATAAAATAACCGATGTCCGGGTTATCTCAGTGGAGGCATCTCCCTGGACTGAGCCAGATTGCCGCCGGCGTCATGAGAGCGGCCAGGGGGCGCGAACAGGTTCCTTTCTTCGGAAAAGGGCTTTTGGGGAAATCAAGCTTCAGTTAATTTTTTTACGACTTTTTATAAAATGAAACGGGGGGGATCATGGCCCGCTCTTTTCCCTATTGGTTTGAGCAGGCCCGGGCGGTTCAAGGGCGATTTGGTTACTTCGTCAGCCGGTGTAAATATCCTGCTCTTTGCTGTAAAAACCCTCCACCCTGAGGCATGGCTGGAAAGCAACCCCAGGTTTGTTTCATGACCGGGTCATTCGTTGTGGATATGCCCGTGCTCGAGTTCCTCATCGGTCGCAGGGCGCAATCCGGCGATTGTGACCGCGAAGTGGAGCTCCTTGCCGGCCAGCGGATGGTTGAAATCCAGGCGGACTGTTGTTTCGCCGACCTCGTCCACCCGTGCAAACACCGGATGTCCGTTCTGGTCCTGCAGTTCGAGCATGACGCCGTTCTCCATTGGAACATTTGCCGGGAACTGCTCGCGCGGCACATCCATAAACGCCTCATTGTCCACATTGCCATATCCATCCTGGACAGCGACGATGACGTCCTTACTGTCACCGACCGCCATGTTGTAGAGTGCGCGCTCCAGACCCGGGATGATGTTTCCTGTTCCCTGGATGAATTCGAGTTGCTGACCGCCTTCAGAGGTGTCCACCACTTGCCCGTCCACCTTGAGCGTGTACTCCATCTTAACCACCTGGCCATCCACTACTTTTATCGTTTCGTTCATCTTGCTCCTTGTTGGCTGGCTACGGATATCTCGAACAACCAGGAACTGCCCATTCTACTGCATTTTAGGAATACTATTCCACGGAAATAAAGATGATTTTCCGAGGCTATGATTTTGTGCAGGATCACTTCAGTGCGGCTGGTCGGGTTTCGACGTTGATGATAACAGGGACAAAAAAACCGACCACGCCCATCAGGAGAGCTGCCCCGCCGCCAAACCAGTACCAGGCGCGCACACCCAAGCGGTCTGCGATCGGGCCGGCGATGATTAAACTGACCGGCGCCATCGCCTGCGCTGCACTGTTGACCAGCGCCGTTACCCGTCCCTGCAGATCGGGGCGCACCACGGCCTGGATGACAGCCAGCACCGGACCGGCAGTGATTGGCAGCATCACACCGGAGACTGCAATCCCGGCAATGGCGATGCCGAGGGCATTCGCGGGAGCCAACCCGGCAGCCAGAACGCCGAGCCCCAGCCCGCAGACGCCCACCAGGGAGGTCACCACCTTTCGTTTGAAGCCTCCCCAGACGCTCAGCAGCAGCCCGCCGGTGATCACCCCGATCCCCCAAGCCGATTCAATCCAGCCCAGCTGCACGACTCCGCCGTGGAAATGCTTGGTGATCAGCAAAGGCATCAGGGAGATCGCCGGGTTGAACAGGAAATTGAGAGAGGTGGCCATCACCAGGATGGTGACCAGCCCGGGCCAGGCGGCAATGTACTTCATCCCGTCCACCATGTCCCGCCAGATTCCCTCTAAGCTCGCCCTGCTTCCAGGTACCTCCTGGCGCACCGGTTGGGGAATGGACAGGAACAGCAGCGGCAAAATAGCCAGCATCTCCAGTCCGATGTTGATCAGCAGGATTCCCTGCATTGGGAGTACCCCCAGCAGCAGTGCACCGGCTGGAGGGGCGATGATGATCGTTACACCGCTCAGGGTTTGGTTGAGACCGGCAATGCGGGTCAGGTGTTTTTCGGGGACCATCAGCGGGGTGGTCGACTGTATTGCCGGCCATTGGAAGGCAGTGGCGAGCGAGCGGAACCCCATGGCAGCGAATACATACCAGGCATGGACGCTGCCGGAGGCATCCAGGAGTGCCAGGACCAGAGTAACGATGGTGATGAATCCTTCAGTGAAGATAAGGGTTAGCCGGCGGTTCCAGCGGTCGACGAGAGCCCCGGCAAATGGACCGAGCAGGACCTGGGGCAGCAGTCCGAAAACGGAAGCGATAGCCAGCATGGTGGCGGAGCCGGTGGTTTTGGTCAGCCACCAGATCAGGGCGAACTGCACCAGCGAGCTGTCGAACAGGGCCAGGACCTGCCCGGCCCAGACAGTGAAGAATTTTGCCGCCCAGCGTTCCGGGAGGGAGGTCAATGCTGCGGTTTGCATGGGTGCTAATTCATCCGGTCCGCCAGAACAGCCTTGACCGCCTGGCTGGCCTGGAATACCCCACGTACCTGGATAAACTCGATTGCCTCATTGGCCATTTCCGGTGAAATGTCATCCGCCAGGTGAAGCAGAGCGACGACGGTGAGCCTGACTTTTTTTCCTTTTGCTTTCAGACTCTCCAGTTCGGAGCGATTGTAAATGAAGACGCCGGTGCCATAGGAATGGCGTGCCACGGATTGCTGGACCTCGAAGGTGTGCCAGATCCATCTGGGCCCGGATGGCCGTTCGGATGAAGTCTGTACGGTTGGAATATAAGCCCTCCTGCACCAGCAGGTCGATCCTACCCAGATCCACTGTGCTCATGTTGATGGTAATTTTTTCTGTACTTATCATGGGCGGTTTCCTACCATCCATAGGAATGGTAGATGTATTTTATAATAGGAACGCGGATTATCAAGTGCAGATTTAATCTAAAGGTGGCTGCATAAACGGAAAGGACTCGTCACCCAACCGGTGAGGAGCCTGGGTAGGAAGGAACCCCATTATTTATCTAATTTTTTCTTGAGTGCAGCCGTCAGGGCCGGGATGATCTGGGCGGCATCCCCGACTACGCCGTATCGCGCAAGCTTGAATATCGGCGCCTCCGCATCCTTGTTGATCGCAATGATGAGTTTGCTTGCGCGCATGCCGGCCTGGTGCTGGATCGCTCCCGAGATGCCGCAGGCAATATACAGGTCCGGGGTGACAGTTTTGCCAGTCTGGCCAACCTGCATGCCGTACGGGGCATAACCGGCATCCACGGCCGCGCGCGAGGCCCCGACCGCGCCTCCGAGCACTTCAGCGAGTTCGGCCAGTTGCGCAAACCCCTGCCGGGCGCGCCAGATTTCTGACTGCCTAGCATCCATGCCGGAGGGGGGAATGAACACGGGATTTTCCGCCACCCCGCGACCGCCTGAGACGACCACGCGTGCCTCGCTCAAGGGGACGCCGCCCTCGGCCGGTGTGTGACTCTCGAGGATTGCCAGTGCCTTGCCCGCAGCCGGGATTTCCGTCAGCCTCCCCGGCTTCCCGACAGTCCCGACGCCCCGCCGGCCGGCTTCCTTTTCCGGAAGCGGGAACGCACGGCTGCGCAGGGTGACAATAGGCGGCCTGGCGGCGCAGGTTTCTTTGGCCAGGATTTTTCCACCGTAGATGGGACGAGTGACAGTGATCCGACCGCCCTCCACCTTCAGCCCGGTCACATCCGCCAGGACGCCAGTTTGCAGATCGATTGCGGTCATGGCGGCGATTTCCCGCCCGCGTGTTGAGTTCGGAAAGAGCACCAGGTCGGGGTTTCGGGAGGCGGCAGCCTGACTCACAGTGGCGGCAAAGATCTCTGCGGTGCAGTCAGCCAGGGAGGGGTCATCGGAGAGTAAAACCTCGTCCGCACCGAATCCGAAAGCTGACTCAATGAGACCATCCACGCCATGGCCAAGGATCAAGGCAGTGACCTGCCCCAGCGTTTTCGCGAGGCCGATGGCCTCCCATGAGGTGGGCAAGGGCTGCCCCTTGAAGTGATCGATGTAGACCCAGGTATTCATAAAATATTCTCTGCAAGGATTTTATCAGCCAGGCGGTCAGCGATTTCCTCCGGGCTGGCTCCGCTGATCAGCTCACAGACCGCGGCGCGGAGGGGAGGATTCATCACCTCCAGCCGCGAAACGACCGGGGTTGGAGCAGGGAGGCCCAATTCGGCAAGCGACCAGGCCGGGAGTTCGGCCCGATCCGCTTTGCGTTTGTTCAGGAAGGAGGGGTAGCGCGGCTCGCCGATATCCTTCACCACGCTGACCACCGCCGGCAGGCTGGCACGCAGGACCTGGCGGCCTTCCTCGACCATGCGCTCCACGCGGAGAGTGGTCCCATCGACGGTCACCATGGAAGCGAGGGTCAATGCCGGCCAGCCGAGCAGGTGGGCAGTCTGGGCAGGAGTGACCGCGGTGTCGTCGTCGATGGCCTGCCGTCCAAAAAAAGCCAGGTCTACGCTGTCGAGCTTGCGGATTGCAGCGGCCAGCAGGCGGGCGACAGACTGGGTGTCCAGGTTGGAGAATGCCGGGTCGGAGACCAGCCGTGCCTCGTCGGCGCCCATTGCCATGGCATGCCGGAGGGCAATCTTTGCCTCCTCGCCGCCAACCGAGAGGGCGATTACCGAGCCGCCGTGGGCTTCCTTTTGCTGCAGGGCGGCTTCAACCGCATACTCATCCCAGGGGTTGATCACCAGCGGCGCTTCACCCCGGTTTATCTTCCCGTCCTCGACAATGATCCGGGCAGCCGAGTTGGGCGTTTGTTTGACACACACGACGATTTTCACAGAGCCTCTCTTTTAAGACGCGATGGGTCGTATTATATCCCGACTGACGCGGCAGGTTGACAAACTGCCGGTTTCGGATAAAATACAACCCGCAAGCGGAGCTTCTCGTGCAGAGCTTGCCGGAGTGGCGGAACTGGCAGACGCGCTAGGTTCAGGGCTTAGTGGCCGCAAGGCCGTGAGGGTTCAAGTCCCTCCTTCGGCACAAGACCCGTGGAAACGCGGGTTTTTGTTTTAATGGCCTTTCTTCGAGATGGTTTTCCAGGAAGGGCACCCGTTTTTCCATATAAACGACCCCTGGGAGAGGTCGATGGGTTGGCAGGGCTGTCCAGGGACGTATCGTCCGAATGGATAGGGAAGAAAAGATGTCTTTTCACATTTTTCCGTGTACAAACCGGCTGCCATTTAGGGCAGGATCATGTGAACAGCGAGCATATCGACAATCTCCTGGTATTTCTCCAGGATGCAAATTCAATGATTCCTTTATCAGAAATTCGTACTATGAGTCTCAAATTTAATTTCAGCGGCTTGTCAAATGGTGGGGGAGGAGGTAAGATAAAGCCATGAAGTTTCGGTGGCGCTATGTCCTGATCACGGTCGGGTTGATCATATTGATCCTCATGATCGTGGACTTCAACAGCCGCATGGCGAATCTCGACCGTCTGACATCCCAGCTCAATACGGTGCGCACCGAAGGGACGGCAGTGATGCAGACCCAGGCAGCCCTGGTGACAAAGGTCGCATTTGCCTCCTCGACTCAGGCGGTGGAAGATTGGGCTTATCAGGACGGTCGCTGGGTGCGGGATGATGAAAAACCCATTGGCATAGTCCCTGCAGGCAATGCCTCACCAACTCCCACTCCACTACCTGCTCAATCCTCCCAGCAGATTCCGAACTGGCGCATCTGGTGGGAACTATTCTTCGGGGGTTCGAATAAATAAATTGGCCCGGACTGCACGTCCGGGCTTTTCATAACTAATTCAGGAGCATGCATCAATCATGCTCTGAAATTGCAACTCCCATCCCCTTTTGTTTCGCCAGGCGCTCTCCAAGGTTGGCTTGGTCGATCAGTTTATATAAATCGGAGATTTCTTCGGTAAATGTCGTAACCCCGACCGAAATAGTGACCCCGAGTTCTCCATAGGAAGTCATTATTTTTGTGTCGCGGATCACACCATACAGCCGCCGGGCGACCTCCTGGGCTTCGACCAGATCCGTTTCCGGAAGCAGGGCGACAAATTCGTCCCCGCCGTAACGGGTCAGGACATCCACCGAACGCAAGGTAAGGCGGCATTTTTGTGCAACGGTCTCCAGGATCAGATTGCCGATGCCGTGGCTGAAGGTGTTGTTGAACTTCCGGAAATCATCGATATCGAAGAACAAGGCTGAAAGCGGGCGTTTGAACCGCCGGGCGCGCTCCACTTCACGCGTGCCCAGCTCGACCAGGCCCCGGTAGTTATAAATCCCGGTGAGTTCGTCGATGATGGCCAGTCGTTGTTCTTCTGAATACAGCCTGGCATTTTCAATGGCAATCGCAGCATGAACCGCGATATGCTCAAAAAGGTGGATTTGATCTTCCGTGTACACATTCGGCCGGTAATTCTGGATGGCCATAACCCCGATCACCTGGTCTCGCAGGGTCAGGGGAATGCCCACATAAGCCATGATTGGCTTGGTTAATTCCGAAGTTTCCCGTTTCAACGGTCGGGTAATCGGATTGACCGTGTCGTGTAGATACATCGTCCGGCGCGCCCGGATGATGCTGCCAATCATGCCTGGATGTTCGTTGATGTCGCGGGAGGGACCCACCTGATATTTCCCATTCTCATAATAAAGGGGAATGTTGATTAAAGAACTGGACTCGTCGCGCAGCGCCACGTAGAAAATATCAATGGGCGCCACCTGGCTGCATTGCTCGTGAAGGGTCTTAAGCACCTTATCCATGTTCAACCCGGCCGTGACAGCCAGGCTGATCCGGTTGATGATCCTGAGCTCATCGACATTATGAGCCAGTTCTTCTTCCAGCTTTCGGCGTTGCGTGATGTCGTGGACAATGATCAGCTTACCCATGAAATGCTTGCGATGGTCACGCAGGGGAGAGATCTGCAATTCAAAATAGCGCGGCGGGTCCCCGCTCAGGCTGACTTCGGTCTTTAATTCGATTGCGCTGCGGATCTTTTCCGACAATCCAGACCAGAATGCGATGATCGATTCAATCGGTTGCCCGATGGCGTCCCTGGATGATTTACCAATTTGTTTTTGCACAACAGGATTGATATCGACAAGACGGTCGCTTTGATCTACCACGAGGATGCTGTCCTTCATGTGCTCAATCAGGACATCCCGGGCAATTGGCACTAGATCGAACAAACCGAACCACATCACCCCGGAAAGCAGAATTAGCCCTGCCAGGTTGAAGGTGATGGGCGCCAAATCCAGACCGGCAACTGGCAGCAATCCCGCCAGATACATTAAATTTCCCACTCCCGGAATAATGGTTGCAGCGAAGAGGATGACCACTTGACGGCGATACAATTGGGGGATGCGAACCGCTGCCAGGAGCAGTGCGATGCATCCGGCCAAAACAATTGCATAGCTGTATAAAGTGCAAAGCCAGAACCACCATCCGTGACTGTAGATGAGAATGGTGGGATTGCCGGGGCTGGGTTTATACCCCGTCCAAATTAAATGATGCCAGTCATTGGTCGCAGCCAGGATCATCGTGACCAGCGGGAGCACACACAACAACAAGGTGTTGCGCCTCGTCAGCCGGTCATCCTGATAGGTATATTCAAGGGCAAAAAGTAAGAACAGGACTGGCCCGCTCTGATCCCCCAAATATCCAATTTTGGCCCAGAAGACCTTGGAGGGTATTTCGACCGCAGAAACTTCCAGCGCGCCGGCGATCGACACCTCCATGGCCGCAAGCATGAGAAAAAAAAGCACCTCCCTGCCGCGCATATTCTGGCGGCGAAGTACCAGGATTGCCATGAAGATCGAAAGCAGACCGTTGAGGAGTAATACACCCACGTAGGGTGTAAAACGGAGTGTCACATTTCCCTCCCGCACGAAAAGTAACTCTGCAAGAGGACCTCCACCTGGAAATAAGTTAATGAGCGTGAAATCTAAGCCTCAGTATAGATAATATGTGGGATTGGGTCAAGCGGTTTGGACAAGGGGATTCTGCGATGAACCAGCCAACCTCTCCAGCCTCTCCACCAGACTGGAGAGCACATCGAACGCGCGCTCGACCGGTTCCGGTTGGGTCAGGTCGACGCCAGCCAGATTCAACGCATCCAGTGGCGAGAGCGAGCCACCCGCCTTGAGAAAGGCCAGATAGCGGTCGACAGACCCGGGCTCCCCCTCCAGGACGGCGTGGGAAAGAGCGTGGGCGCCGGATATTCCTGTTGCATATTGATACACATAAAAATTCCTGTACATATGGCTGAACTGTGCCCAGGTAATGCCAATGCGCTCCATGTCGAATTCAACCTCATCGCCGTAGCCTTCCTTAAAAATATCGGCCATCATGTTAATCAGGATGTCCGCATTGAGCGGCGCTCCACGTTCGGCGCGTGTGTGCATTTCCAGTTCAAAGCGGGCCAGGCTTGGCATGATGAAGAAGTAACGGTGGTAATTCGACATGGCCTCTTCGATCAGTGCCACTTGAAAGTCACGTGCGGTGTTCGTGCGAAAAAGGTAATCACGCACCATCGCCTGGTTAAAATTGGAGGCGACTTCCGCCACAAAGAGCGAGTAGCGGCTGTAGAGGAATGGTTGATTGAGCCGTGTGTAATAGGAATGCATGGAATGGCCCAGCTCATGCGCCAAGGTGCTCAGGCTGAACAAGTCGCCGGCGTAGGACATCATAATAAAAGGACGCGTGCCGAACGAGCCGCTCGAGAAAGCGCCCTCACGCTTGCCCCGGTTGCGCGCCTGGTCCACCCAGCGCTCTTCCAGGCAGCCTTTGCGCAGGATGTGCACATATTCTTCCCCCAGGGGTGCCATGCCTGCGCAAATCCAATCCACGGCTTGCTCAAAGGAGACGACCGGTTTGGCCGCGGTTAATGGAGCCTTGATATCGTAGACGTGAAACTTTTCATAACCAAGCGCCCTGCGCCGCAGGCGCCAGTAGTGCTGCCAGGTGGGCAGATTTTTTTTGAAGACTTCGATCAAATTGTAAAACACTTCCACTGGAATGTCGTTCGGCTCCAGCGAAGCATGCAGCGAGGATGAAAAGCCGCGTGTTCGCGCATTGAAGATGTCCTGTTTGACGACATTTGTCAGATTGGCAGCAAGGGTGTTCTTGAAGGCCAGGTAGCCGTCGGCATAATTCTCCCAGGCAGAGCGGCGGACTTGCCGGTCGGGATGGGTGATCAGGCTGCCGATGGTGGACTGGCCGACCTCGTGCTGCGACCCATCGGAGGCGATGGCAGGCTGGAATTTCAGGTCAGCGTTGTTGAGCATTGAATAGACGCTCATCGGTCCCGAGAAAGGGTCGCCGGTGAGCGCCAGCACCTCTTCTACATCTACATCGCCCGGACGGATGTGAACGGCGTGCTTCTCCAGCTGATCCACATAATAGGCGAAGAAGGCGAGCTCCGGGTTTTTTTTCATCCACCGCCGCACCCGGGGAAAGCCAAGCTCAATCAGTTCGGGGTCGATAAATGCAGCTGAGGCTCCATAGCGGGCTGCCAGGCTGCGTGCCTGGCCGGCGCGGGCGGCTGAAGCCTGGTCGGTCGTATCCACGGCGTTGGAATTGCCGGCATAGGTGAGTATCCTGCCCAGCAGGCTGCCCAGTTCCTGTAACTTCTGGATGCATTCCAGTAGCATTCCCGGTCCTTCTTTCAAGCGTCCTTGGTATGCATTAAGCCCGGAAAGTGAGTCGGCCAGGGTCCTGCAGGCTGCCTCCCAGTGGGTGGGGGTAGCGAACACCGAGGCGAGGTCCCAGGTTTCAGAGGTCGGGATTTCAGAACGGGAGGGAAGAGCATTGGTTTTGGACATAGGAGTTCCTCGAATTGATTTCCATTTTTATAAAGAGAGACTGATTCTGACTCGTGTTTGAAAATGTTGTGGATAGGAATAAGGTTGAGAGATTAATTGTAGAGCGAATGAGTAGCGAGGGCCAGGGGTGGATCTGAAAATCCCAGGACTGAAACGGGTCATGAGTTCCTGGAATGACGAAGAAACTCAATGATTTATTCCCAGCCCTGCGGCTAAAATCATGCCGGTCTAATCCGTGAGAGCCGGACTCACCAACCTGGGTTCTTGGCCGACCAGCGTTTGTATGGCCAGCTTCTTGCAGGGCGCTGGGAGGGGCTGTGTCCGTTTTTTCACTCAGACAAAAGCGCACATGGATCGCTTTGGCCCTTAGCTCTGCCGGATTTTCCCTTCTGCCAGAGTCCACACCTCCGTCGCAAACTGTTCGATGAAATAACGGTCGTGAACCACCGCGAGCACCGTCCCGTTGAACTTGTTCAGCGCCTGTTCGAAACGTGACCGGGAGGGGATGTCCAGGTGGTTGATGGGTTCGTCGAGCAGCAGGAAAGTGCAGCCCTGGGCCACCAGCAGGGCCAGCTCCAGGCGGGCGCGCTCGCCGTAGCTGAGGCTTCCAGCCGGCCGCAGGGGATCATCTCCGCCAAATAGGAAAAAGTGTAGGAAATGACGCGCTTCGGTCTGGTTGAACTGGCCTGCGCCCTGGATGATTTCCAAGGGCGACCTGTCCAGGTCGAGGTGCTCCTGCTCCTGGGTCATGTAGCCGAGTTTTACATTTCCACCGAGCTGCAAGGATCCGGAGACTGGTTTAAGTTGACCGGCAATGGTGCGCAGCAGAGTGGTCTTCCCACAGCCATTCGGGCCAGTGAGGGCGATCTGCTCCCCACCTCGGATATGCAGCTGGAGTCCTTCCAGGAGCGGCGTACAGCCGGGATAGCCGATGGCCAGACCCTCTGCCAGAAGAACATCCTTGCTCTGGTGTTCGGGTGCGGCAAAGTCCAGCTTGATCTGCCAGGAGGGACGCGGTTTTTCGATTCGCTCCTCATTCAACAAACGATCGATGCGGGCTTCGATGTGTTTGGCTTTTTTCAGGGTTTCCTTGGTGCGGTCGGCAAAAAAACCAACCGCAAAGCCATCGGTCTTGGAAGGGTCGGCTTTGCCTCCCTTGCGGAAGCGCGCCCGGGAGCGCACCTGGGCCGCGGAGCGTTTCAGGCGGTTGATTTCCGCTTTCCAGTCGGAGTAATCCTGGTATTGAGTTTCCTGCTCGGCCAGCTTTTGTCCAAGGTAGTCACTGTAATTCCCCCTGTATTGCTTTAGCTGGTGGCTGGCTGGATCGAGTTCCAGGATAGACGAGACGGTGTTGTCGAGGAAGGCACGGTCGTGGGAGACGATCAGGGCGGCGCCGCGGAAACCTCCCAGCCAGTCTTCCAGCCATTCGAGCATGCTGATATCCAAATGATTGGTTGGTTCGTCGAGCAGGAGCAGGTTTGGTTCGTTCAGCAGAAGACGGGCCAGCAGCAGGCGCGTCTTCTGCCCGCCGCTCAATTCGCCGACGCGTGTCGCGGAGGGGATGCCAGCCAGGCCAAGCGGGGCGAGGATGCTTTCCGGCCTGTGGCCGGAAGCAGTTAGCTGGGAAAGGACTTCATCGTAAGCCTGCTGCAGGGCAGCGTCTGCTGGAGAGTCCGCCAGGGCAGTTGCCAGGCGGGACACTTCAGACTCAAAATTGAGTGATTCGGGCGTGCATGCCTCGGTGATCGTCAGCGACGGATCGAGGTCGAAGCCCTGAGGCAGGTAACCAATGCGCAGATCTGGGCGGGTGTGCACCACCGTGCCGGAATCAGGCTGATCCAGCCCAGCCAGGATGCGCACCAGGCTGGTTTTGCCGCAGCCGTTCGGACCGATCAAGCCGGAACGTTCACCGGCGGATATGCTGAAAGTGATCCCTTGCAGCACGGTATGGATGCCGTAAGTCTTGGAAATTTGATGTGCTGAGAGCATAGTGGTCCTGTAGTCTCTGAGAGAGACGCTCCATGGAAAACAAAACCGGGGGCATACGCCCCCGGCCGGAATCGAAAACCAGCGGGTTGGGTTGCCCGGAAAAAGGGTGATTTTCTACAGGGTGTCTTTCATTCCTTATGCTCCTGAGCTATTACGATGGGGAAATTATATCAAATCTGCCTGTTTTTTGCCCGGCTAAATGCTGTTCCCAGGCGAATCCAAAATAACTGTCGGCTCAAACGATACCAGGTACGGATTGCCCGGTGTTGTTCCGCACTGGCCAGCGGATGGGGGCTGTACTGCAGACGGCTGTATAGATCGATCAGCCAGTTCGCGTCCGTGGTGATCGACGATAGGGAGGTTTTCAGGCGATTATTCCCCGCCATGGATGTCAGGGCGATGGAGAGTTCCCCGGCGAATTCCTGCGGAGTTCTTGCTGCCCGGGCTTCAATCCCCCAGCGCCTGCCCAGATTGTAGAGGCGGCGGAAGATGAGGGCTACAGCCTGATCAGCGGGGTGGAGGAGGAGAACCAGGCGTTCGATCGGGAGGAACAGGTAAAGCAAAGCCAGGACGAAGGCGGCGGTAAAAATGACTGCAGCCTGATGCAGAATTTCAGGGTTAATGAGAAGAAGGCGGTGCAAAATCCCCTGGCTGGCAGACGGTACCGGCGGCGTACTGGTCGCGGCGGGCCTCTGGACGCCGCTCGGACGTTCGATCGCCGGCGATCCGGCAGTCGGCTCGAACTCCACCCAGCCGATACCGGGGAAATATATTTCCGGCCATGCATGGGCATCGGCTTCCCTGACCACGAATTGGTTGTTTTGAAAGTTATATGAATTGCTGGCGTAGCCGATGACCAGGCGTGCCGGAAGACCGGCTGCACGGGCCATCACGACCATGGTGGTGGCATAGTAATTGCAGTAGCCTTTCTTCAGGTCGAAGAGAAAATAGTCTGCCACGTCCCGCCCCAGTGGAGGGGCAGGCACTTCGAGGGAGTAGGGGAAGGTGCGCAGGTAGGCTTCAATGGCAGCAGCCTGATCGTAGCGGGTCGCCTGGTTGGCGGTAATGGACAGGGCAAGGTCTCGCACCCGCCGCGGGAGGTCCGAGGGCAGTTGTAGGTAATAGTTGAGAATCTCGGGCGGGTAGGTCTCTCCCGCGGCGCGCAACTGGCTGATGGTCACAGCCTGCACGCGGGAATCGACCACGTAGTTGCTGGACTCCGTCTCGGCACCGATCAAGTCGCCTTGGTCGCGCCAGGCAGCCTTGAAAGGCTGGTCGGCAGAGATCAGCTCACCGATGACAAACAGCGGTGCGGTGGCATCCGTAAACTGCTCAACGTGCGCCCGGACCAGGCGATAGTTGGCCGGGAGCGGCCCGGCCAATCCGGGCAGGAGCGGCTGGCTGGCCGGGTTGGAGGTGGAGGCAACCATTGAAGTCACCCAACCGGAACCCGTGTAGCGTTCAAAGGTCTGGCTGCGCCAGTAGAAGGTTGTGGTTACCGGCTGGGGGAGGTTCAAGGTGTAAATGGTCGGGGCAGAGGGTACAAAGCCGTCAACAGTTACGAGCATGACCACATTTTGGGACAGCTTTGGACCTGGTCCGACAATAAGGACGCTTGTCAGTGGGCCAGGTCTGCTGGAACTGCTCCCCAATTGGTTGATATCTGGGGCCTGCTCAAGACCAAGGGATTTAGCGAATTGCTCGTTGTGGCGTACTTCGAGGATGTTATGGACTGTATCACGGATATCCTTGATGGAAATCGACGGTGTAACCAGTCCGGCCAGCATCAAGGTAAGGCTCAAGACCAGGACGAAAACCATCAGGGTGATCTCCAGTTCCGCCCGGTCCAATCGGGAGGCCAGCCAGCGATTGTTGGAGGCGCGGTAGCCGTCCACCGCTTGGAGCAGGACGATAGATCCGCCCAGCAAGACCAGCCAGATTAAGCTGCTTTTGAAATTGGTGTAATAGATGTTGTACGCCAGCAGGGCCGTCGCTGGGAGCAGGCCGAGGATCACATTTCCTCTTCGCCGGATGAACCAGACAGCCCAGGCTGCGACCAGCCAGACTACCGAGGCCCAGCTCATCGTTCTGATGATCGGATCAATGACCTCGACACCGGCGGTGACACCCCCGATCCACTCTCCCAGGCGTTTCTGAATGGCATCCAGTCCTGCGGTCAGGATGTTCCAATCCTTAATCAACGTTTCTGTTTGCAGCGCAGCGAAGGGGGTGTGATGGAAAGCAACCTGATTGTATAAACTCAACCAGTTGGACAGGAGTGCACCCAAAGGGACAAAAATCCGCCCGATGGTCAGCAGTAACCAACTGGCACCAAGGAATATGATCCACAGGCTGTATTTGAAGCCGGACAGGCGCATACGGGCCAACATCCACCCGGACATCAGGCCGACGAACACAGTCCAGAAAATCCAATATTCCTGGATGCTTTCGATGAGGGGGATCAGTCCGGAGGCCAGGCTGGTCAACGCCAACCAGATCAGTGCGATGCGCAGCAGGTTCGGCGCGCCGAAGCGCCTGTCCAGCCCTGCGAACAGGTGGCCCAGCAGTGACCGGATCATCCGATGTGCCTCCAGGTCATGTCCTTCGGCTTTCGCACGGCGACGGCTTTTCCATAACCCACGACGCGCCATTCCCAGCGACCCTGCAATTCCTGCTCATTTGGCGTATGGTCGAGCAGCCCGCGTTGAATTACGGTCCGGGCGATTCCATAGGTGTCCAGCAGGTTCCCAGCCTGATCCGGTGTTTCTTTTCCTCCAAATGAGACCGGGTCTAATAACAGCACGGTTGGGGCTACATCACTTTTCAGCAAACCGAGGAGCGGCCCGAACCAGCTGGCACTGGTATCCGGCGTGATGAGCACCAGATTGGCACCGCGCTGCATGGATTTATGTGCACTGGTGAGCAGGTCTGCCACGGGACGCTCACCAGTGGTGACCACGGCCAGGGCGCGCAGGATGTCCATCAGCTGTCCCGAATGGCGTTGGGGCGGGATCCATACCAGTTCTTTGCCGTGCGCGACCAATCCGACGGCATGTCCCTGGCGCAGGCCGCGATCGGCGAGCGAGGCTGCCAGGATGATGCCGTGCTCCTCGGTCGAGTCGAAACCCTGGCCGACCTGGATGCGCGCTTCCAGATCGAGGAAGATCCACCAGTCGCTTGACGGGGTGTGCTCAAACTGGCGTACATACGGGGTGCCCCTGCGCGCGGTTGTTCGCCAGTGGATGGATTTCAATGGATCGCCTGGAACATACTCACGCACCGAGTCCACGCTGACCGTGGCCTCCAGGGCGGAGCGGCGGGGCCGGTGTCCTTCCCCGATCTTCCCGCCGGGAGCGATCTCGATGGCGGGCAGCGGAAGGACAGGCGGCAGCACCATGAGCACCGTCGAGTCGGAATAGTATCTTTCAAACATATAAATCCCAAGCGGGTCCCCGCTGCGAATGCTGGTCGGGCCGAGCGTGTACAAGCCGCGGCGGGTGCAGGTCCCTTCGATCTTCCACTGGTTGGTTGCATGCCCATCGATCATGGTCACGCGGCTGGCAGTAAAATCCGGCAGGTTGGAATGGTCTTCCACCTCAAGCCACAGGCCGGGAGCCCAGCCATTGTTTATGGCAATAAAACGCTGCTCCAACCGGTCACCGACATGGGCCCAGGTGTAGCGTATTTCCCGTACCAGGTTCAGGCCGCGTGAGAGCGAACGCGCCCATAAATAACCAACCAGCCAGGCTCCACCCAGAATGAGCAGCAGCGTCGTCCAGGCCCGGCTGGGCCAGACGAGCTGAAGCAGCAGCAGGAGCCCTGCCAGGATCGGCCAAAGTCTGGATTGTATGTGCAGCGTGGAAGAGGAGGGTCGGCTGTTCAAAGGCAGGGTTGGAAACGGGGAACTGATCCGGGCATCAGGGGCGGCAAAACTAATGGGCCCGGTTCACGGATTTATACAAGAAGCGGTAAAATCGACCCGCAGGAACAGATCGAATCTTACTTTATGCCAGAGATGGCGTCAATGAAATAATTCATGAACTGCAAGGAGAGAAAGTGAAAACACCTCGGCAAATTGACCAACGCGTCGCCTCACTCCTGGGGCAGTTGACCCTGAAAGAGAAAGTCGCCCTACTTTCCGGAAAGGATGTCTGGAACACGATGCCTGTGGAACGGTTGGGGATTCCCTCCGTGACCATGACCGATGGGCCGCACGGGGTCCGCGCGGCGAATCCGGAAGTCGGGCGAAAGCCCGGTCCGGCTTCCGCCTTCCCCACCGGCATTTCCATGGGTGCGGCCTGGGACCCGGACCTGGTCGAACTGGTCGGCCAGGCTCTCGGGGAAGAGACCCGGGCCATGGGCTGTGATATCCTGCTCGGGCCGTGCGTCAACATTGTGCGCGGTCCGCTCGGCGGGCGCAACTTTGAAACATTCTCTGAGGACCCGTATCTCAGCGGGCGTACAGCGGTTGCCTACATCAACGGCGTGCAAAGCCGGGGGGTAGGCACTTCGCTCAAGCATTATGCCGCCAACAACTACGAGGTCGAACGATTCCGTGCCAGCTCCGATGTGGACGAGCGCACGCTGCGCGAGATCTACCTGCCGCAGTTCGAGATGGCGGTCAAGGAAGCCCAACCCTGGACGGTCATGTGCTCCTACAACCGCATCAATGGTGTCTATGCCAGCCAGAACGAGTACCTGCTGAAAACCATCCTGAAGGAAGAGTGGGGCTTTGCGGGTGCAGTCATTTCGGACTGGGGCGCGGTGCACAGCTCGGTCGAAGCTGTCTGCGCTGGTCTTGATCTGGAAATGCCCGGCCCGCAGAAGTATTTTCGCCTGCTGAACGAGGCCGTGGAGAATTGGCAGCTTGACCCGGCAATCCTGGACGAGGCCGTCCGGCGCATGCTGCGCCTGGTGCTGCTTTCAGGCCGTATAGATAAAAAGACAACAAAGGGGGCGGCCAACACCCGGGCGCACCAGACCCTGGCGCGCCGGCTGGCTGAGGAGGCGATTACCCTGCTGAAAAACGAGAACGGCATCCTGCCCGTGGACCCTACCCGGGTGCGCAGGGTGGCAATCATCGGGCCGAATGCCGCTGAGGCGGTCATCGAAGGTGGCGGCAGTTCGCGCGTCCAGCCGCCCTACCGCGTCAGCCCGCTGGAGGCCTTGCAAAAAGCACTCGGCAGAGGAACGGAAATCCGCTTCGAACCCGGCTGCGATAACTTCGATGAACCTTTTGACGTTCCCCGCACCTGGATCCCGGATGGACTGACCGGTTCATTCTTCGCTGATCCTGACTTCAAGGGTGACCCCTTTTACGGCCGCGACGGGTACCCGCCCGAGTTCTGGTGGCATTACGCCTGGTCGAACCTGCCGCAGGTCCCCCGGGCGGCACGCTGGACCGGCACCCTGACCGTCCCTGAAGACGGGCTGTACAACTTTAACCTGCACCATAACTGTCATGTGCGCTTGTTCCTGGATGAGGAAAAGATTCTGGATAACCGTGGAACGCCAAATGGCCAGGCACAGATCGTGAAGTCTTTGAAGGCTGGCATAGCTTACTCGCTGCGGCTGGATTACGTCCGGGATGAAGCGCAGGACATGATCATCTTTAAATTAGGCCTGGCTCCCACCTATCCGGCCGGGCGGGATCCGCGATTGGCGCGCGCGGTCACGGCCGCCCGGGAGAGTGACATGGCGATTGTCTTTGCTGGATACCCTGAGGGGTTCGAGTCTGAAGGCAGCGACCGGACGAGCATGAGCCTGACCGGTCGCCAGGACGAATTGATCGAGGCTGTCGCCTCAGCCAACCCGCATACCGTGGTGGTATTGAATGCCGGTGCGCCGGTAAGCATGCCCTGGGTCGACCAGGTCGCCGCGATCCTGCTGGCCTATTATCCCGGGCAGGAAAACGGAACTGCTGTGGTGCGCATCCTGCTCGGGGAGGTAAACCCATCCGGCAAACTGCCGGTGACCTTCCCGGTTCGCCTGGAAGACACACCCGCTTATTTCAACTCGTCTTATCCTGGCTCCCGGTTAGTAAAGTACGGTGAGGGGATTTTCGTCGGCTACCGGTACTACGACGAGAAAGACGTAAAGCCGCTTTTCCCATTCGGCCACGGCCTGTCTTACACCTCCTTTGCCTATAGCCATTTAAAGGCTCCCAGGAGGGTCAAGGCCGGAGTAAAGGTGCAGGTCAGCGTGAAGGTCAGGAACACCGGCAAGAGCGCTGGAATGGAAATCGTACAGCTCTATGTGGCCGACCCTGTCTCCGCCCTGCCGCGTCCGCCCAAGGAGCTGAAGGGGTTTGTCAAGGTGGCGCTCAGACCGGGACAGGCGAAAACCGTCACGTTTGCGCTCGACGAGCGGGCCCTGGCGTATTATGACCCGCACAGGAAGGAATGGGTGGCCGAGCCGGGCGAGTTCGAGGTGCAGGTCGGCGGATCCTCGCGTGATATCCGGTTAAAATCCAAATTCCTGTTGGAAAAATAACAGAAATCCTCCCGATTTTTCGGGAGGATTTCTTCAACGGTGTGTTTTCGTGTAAATACCGATTGGGGCATGGCCCCAATTGAGGCGTCAAGCCTCAGATCTTCATTTCGTAAACCCGGTAACGCCGCAGGGGTGTGGCGCCCAGCTTTTTGATGGCGTTGACCATCGGCCAGTTATCCTCCAGGACATAATTGATCTCCATCCACACCTTTGGGGTATAAAGTGATTCATTCAAAGCGCGGTAGAGCAGGCTGTCCACCGCCTTTCCCTGGTATTCCGGCACCACCCCCAGGGCGAACATGCGGTAGCGGCGCAGGCGAGGGATGCCCCACAACAATTTGGCGAAACCAAAGGGGAACAGGTGCCCGTTCAAGCCTTTTAGCAGACTGTTGACATCCGGCAGGGCAATGGCAAAACCGATGGGTTTTCCACCGGCATCCTCAGCAAAGAGTACACCTTTGGGCTGGATGACCGGCCGGAGGTCGCGCGCCATGGCCTGAACTTCCGCCTCGGTCACCGGCGAATAGCCCCAGTTGTCGATAATGCTGGCATTGGAAAGCTCGACGACATTGCGAACTTCCTGGTCATAATGTTTCATGTCGATCTCACGGATCGTGACGTGGTAGCGTTTCTGCACGGCGTCGGTCAGGCGCAGGATCCGCTCCGGGATCCGGTATCCATCCGCGGGTGAAACGTACCAGCATAAAAGGTCCTTGACCTTTTCCAGCCCGAAGGAGGTTAACTGCTGTTCGTAGTAGGGGGGGTTGTAGGGAGCCATGACGACTGGCGATGGCGCATACCCGTCCACGACCAACCCCCATTCCTGGGAGACGAAACTCCACGGACCGCGCATGGAATTGCACGCATGCACGCGCAGCCAGCCGCGTGCCGCTTCCAGCAGGAGCCGCGCAGCCTCAGGAACTTCGCTGCACTCGTAATACCCAAACAAGCCAATGCGCTGCTTCCAGAATTCCAATGCCAGGGTGTCGATGAAGGCCGCGATGCGCCCGATGGGCTTTCCCTGGTCTTCAAGCAAAAACAGCTGCCATTCGCAGTGCTCGAGCAGGGGATTGCGCACCGGGTCGAACTGGCCGCGCTGCTCGTCGCGCAGCGGCGGTATCCAGATCGGGTCTTTCCGGTACAGCCGGTAGGGCAGCTCGAGGAAGGCGGTCAGGTCTTTCTTGGTCTGGACGGGGCGTATTTGCATGCTCTCCTCCTGAATGAAGTTGATAATTTCCTGGCTGAGAATGACACTGGCACGAACAGGATTGATAAATCATATATGAACGACCCGGACGTTCAACGCCCGGGTTGTCAGCTACGCTTTTCGGAGGGAGCGGAAGAATTTTTCCATCTGTTTCAGGGCCTGGTCGATCGTTTCGGTGGAAGTGGCATAGCACAGGCGCAGATAGCCTTCGCCGTGCGGACCAAAATCGGTACCGGCGAGGACGGCCACACCCACCTCGTCCAGCAACCTGCGGGCGATCTCGCTGGAGGACAGGCCGAAGGATTTGACATTGGGGAAGACGTAGAAGGCGCCCAGCGGAACCCGGCAGCTGACTCCCGGGATGGCATTCAGACCACGAACGATACGGTCGCGCCGGCGCTGGTACTCGGTGGTCGTGGCTTCGGCCTGATCCTGGGGGCCGGTCAAGGCTGCGATCCCGGCGATCTGGGTAAAGGTGGCAGTACAGCCGATGGAGTGGGTGAGCAGCAGTTCTACCCGTTCGGCCAGCTTTTCGGGAAGGATCATGTACCCCAGCCGCCAGCCGGTCATGGCGTACGTTTTGGAAAAACCGTCGACGATGACCGTACGCTCCTGCATTCCGGGCAGGGAAGCAATGCTGGGTGCCGTTTTCCCATCGTAAACCAGGCGGCTGTAAATTTCGTCGGACATCACCCAGGCACCGCACTGCTGTGCCTTCGTGGCAATGTGTTTCAGGTCATCCAGCGGGATAACGCCCCCGGTCGGGTTGGCTGGGGAGTTCAACACGATCAGCTTCGTCTTCTGGCTGATGCGGGTGTCGAATGTCACCAGATCGAATGAAAAATCGTTTTCCTCGCGCAGCGGCACCGGCACCGGCACGCCTCCCGCCACGGCGATCATCGCCGCATAGGTGGGAAAGCCCGGATCGGGATAGATCACTTCGTCCCCCGGTTCGACCAGGGCCAGGGTGGGGAAAAAGAGCCCGGGCTTTGCCCCCGGCCCGACGACTACCTGAGCCGGCTTCAGATCAAGGTTGCGTCGCCGGGCGGCATCCACCGCGATCGCCTCACGCAGGAGCTTCAGTCCGGCCGGCGGGTTGTACCTCGTCTGGCCGTCCTGGATGGCCTTGATTCCAGCGGCGCTGACGTTCGCAAAGGTGTCGAAGTCCGGCTGGCCGATCTCCAGGTGGAGGATGATGCGTCCCTGGGCTTCAAGTTCCTGCGATCGGGCGAGGACGGCATACGCGCCTTCAGATTCGAGAGTGGAAACGCGGTTGGCGAAAGTGGTCATATAGGCCCTGTTAAGGTGAATGAGGAATTTGGTCGATCATATCGTGCTGTCCCGCCGAAGAGGAGGCTCCCGAGGGGTAGTGTCCTGGAAATCTCCGTCCTTAGGCGCTTCAGGCCTGCTGTGGGCCTCCCGGGTTGGGGGATTGGTCGGGAGGCAGTAAGGCAAGATTTTCCTGAATGTGGTTAACGGCCCAACGCCGTGTCGATCTCTTTCATCTGCTGCGAGGTCAATGGGCCAAAGCGCAGAGAACCGCAGTTCTCCTCCACCTGGACCACTGTCCTGAAACCCGGGATCGGGATGGTCTGCGGGCTGCGCGCCCACAACCAAGCCAGGGCACCCTGAGCCAGCGTGCGTCCGTTGCTGGTCAGGATGGCACGAATGGCTTCCCGCAATTTCAACCATTCGGGGTTGGGTTTGCCGGACTTGAAGTATTTCATCCACTCGGGGCTTTTCTCGCCGCGCACGTCATCGACGGAGGGCCTGGTGTCGGGGGTGTACTTGCCGGTCAGGAGACCCATCGCCAGCGGACCGCGGTTGATCGCCGCCAGGTTGTACTTCTCACAAAGGGCGATCATGGCCGGGTTGTCATCCAACACATTGAGCTGAAGCTGGATGGTAGCACAATTGGGTCCCTCGGCAAAGACTTTTGCCCGATCGGGAAAATCCGTACTCCAGCCGTATGCGCGGATTTTCCCTTCCTTGACCAGGGCTTCGAGCGTTTCGCGGATCGGAACAGCTTTTCCTGGCGGAAAGCCATTGTCGTGGAACTGGAGAAGGTCGATGAAATCCGTGTTCAGCCGGTGCAGGGAGGCTTCACATGCCTGGCGAATACCCGCCGGGGAGGTATCCGAACCGGTTACCCTCCGGGTGGCTTCATCGAAAACCGCATTGAATTTCGTGGCAATCACCACCTGGGAACGGTGGCCGGCGAAGGCGCGTCCCAACACCCGTTCGCTGTGGCCTGCCCCATAGACATTGGCCGTGTCGAAGAAATTGACACCCAGCTCGAGGGCTTTATTAATCGCCCGAATGGATTCTTCGTCGTCCACTTCGCCCCAGCCCTGCGGGGTTTCACCCGACCAGAATGGCCCGCCGATGGCCCAGCAGCCCATCCCGACCGCGCTGACTTCGATCCCGGACCGTCCTAATTTGCGAATAAAAGAAGTTGCCATGCGCCATATCCTTATTGGGGACCTTGGGACATTTCGGTTATGCGGCTCATATCGGACTCAGATGCCTCATCAGCTGTGGTCCTCGAATGTTGACCCTGATTGTATGCCACCCCGAAAGAAAGTCAATAGGCAACCGATACCTTGCAACCTGGCAGCCCTCGTGAAAACCTTGACAGGCTCCGGCGTCCTGGCGTATACTTTATAAATAATTTATAATTATGATCTAAAATGTATAAAATAACCATAATGAAAGTACCTGCTTGCATGTGTAAATGGCGAGGGGAAGGTCACCTCGCTGGATATGTTCACGTCTAGCAGTCATCGCCCTTGAGCGAACGGCTCCCCTCGTCCACAACCATTCCAGAGTGAACGCAGGGACTTCATCGGCCAAAAACAGACCCGGGATAGTTCCCGAGTTTGTTTATTTTATACAGGAGGCGTCTATGCAGCGGTCTTGTTGACCCCTTCCACTCAGGATCAAAACAACTCTTTCAAAATACCAGTCGTCGCGGTAAATTTCATATCAACCAATTGATAGGATCAAGGAGAAACAAGTATGAGCAACCAATCCAATAATGGCTACGCCAATCCGCAAGTATTGGTCGAAACGGACTGGGTGGCCCAGCATTTCAATGATCCCGATATCCGTTTGGTCGAAGTGGATGTGGATCCCAATGCGTACAGCACCGGGCATATCCAGGGCGCTGTCGGTTGGAACTGGAAGACCGATACACAGGATATCCTGCGCAGGAACTTGCCATCTGATGAGGCGCTGGAGGCGCTGCTCAGCCGCTCCGGGATATCCCCGGAGACAACGGTGATTTTATATGGGGACAGCAACAACTGGTTTGCTGCCTACGCATTCTGGATATTGAATTATTACGGCCACACCAACGCCCGTCTGATCAACGGTGGGCGGGTGAAGTGGGTGGCTGAAAATCGCCCCCTGACGACGGATTTGCCGCGTGAGCCGGCGACTCACTACAAGGTGAAGAAGCCGCAGGCCTCCATCCGTGCTTTGCGGGATTATGTCCTGCAGCATATTGGAAAAAGTGCCGTTTCGCTGGTGGATGTGCGTTCGCCGAAGGAGTATTCTGGGGAACTGCTGGCACCGGAAAACCTTCCGCAGGAGGGAGCCCAGCGCGGCGGGCACATTGCCGGGGCAGTCAACATCCCCTGGGCCCAGGCTGTTCGCGAGGACGGAACATTCAAGTCCGCCGAGGAGTTGAAGACTTTGTACGGAAGCAAGGGAGTCACGCCTGACAATGAGGTCATTGCATACTGCCGCATCGGTGAGCGATCGGCGCATACCTGGTTTGTGCTCAAGTATTTGCTGGGTTACCCGCGTGTGCGCAATTACGACGGCTCCTGGACAGAATGGGGCAGCCTGATCGATGTTCCTGTTGAAAAGTAGCATGAGTTTCCCGGCGGGCGGCCGGTCTGTTTGGAATTGACTGCCCGCCGGGTTTCAGCTGTCCGGGTGGATGTCATCCGCGCACATGCCCGAATGCGCTATTGCGAGGCTATTGAGAAAAATCCGCTTATTTTCTTTTGGTCACTCGGATCGTAAATTCGATTGTCATCAGCTGCTTGCTGGGGGTCAGGTCAAGAATGGCCTCGTCTTCCCCAAATTGTGTTTTTGTTTCTCCGATCTTGGTCAAACTTGAATTGAGCCAATCCGATCCCTCGTTCCAGTCACCGGCGAAAACAGCCAGCATTTTTCCCAGGTAGGTCATCATACGCGTGGATTGGGTCTGGCTTGGAGGTTGGCGCTCCCAGATTACCAGAACCGCCTGATTCAAATCGGCTGGTGGACCAAATAATTGGATTTCAGCAAATTTATCAGGAAGGGTTCCAATATCGACCTCATTCCCAAAGGCATCCACCTTCAATGCGAAGGTGAACTTCAAAAGCTGGAACCCACTTGCTGCCTCTGTTTGGGAAACACTCAGACCGGCGGGGCTTTGCTCGGTCACGGTGGGCGCCAGGGTTGGAACGACGGTTTGAGTAGGTGTTGGCAGGGGGCTCGAAGGAGTGGGATCAGGGGTAACTGTGGAGGTTGGTTTCACCGGAGCACAGCCAGCCAGAAATATGAAAAGGATGACCGATAATTTTTTCATTACGGATCGATGATTACACAAGGTGTGAACGACCTGCCAGAATGAGATTGCGAGCGGATGGCACGGGCAAAGGATGTCAAGCTTTGAGTGGACTGCCGCGGTGCAGCTGCGCATACAGATATTGGCTGGATTTATCGGAGTGATCAGAGATAGAAGCCAATAACCAGAGGACTTCACCTATAGCTGCCAGGAACAACCCTTGCAGTCCGACGGTTGCTCCCACGGCCACCTCAGCCAGACTGACCCACCCGGAGAGGTTCAGAAGCAGTCCGGGGGCGGCAGGGGTTTGGGAAGCCGGGGTAAGAAAACCGCTAAGGGCAAGATAAATCCCCGCCAGGATCACTAATATACCTAAAACAATAAAAAGTACTGCGGTGATACGGGCAACGATTTTCATGAAGTCCTCCTGATCGTTCAATCTTTTGCTGCTATTTATTTTTTGTGCGCATAGACACTCATCCATCCGCCTCCATAGGCGGGTGGATTCGTAAAAGTTTAACATAGTTTCAGGGGAAAAATCAGGTCCAATATAGTGTTTGCCCAGCTCCTCGATTTTTCAGGCGACCATCGTTGATCTTCCGGATCGAGGACTGATTATGGAGGCTTTGCTGGATTACACAGGAACCGCCGAAGCTCAAAAGTGCAGTTTGAATCCTTTGGCAGCTTCCGACCCGGAGAACATGTACCATGGTCACGGAGATGCGCGGCCAGTAACGAAAATGTGCTCGACCAATTCTTCCAGCGGGACAGTAGCCAGGCCGATGGCAGTATCGCAGCAGCCGTAGTAGATCCATAGAAGCCCATCCTTTACAACGGCACCGGTCGGAAAGATGACGTTGGGGATGAAAAGGCCGAATTTTTCATAGTAGGCCTCAGGCTCCATGATGAAATCGGGAGCCCGGGCCAGCACCTTTTGAGGCTCCTCGAGGTCGAGCATCGCCGCCCCCAGACGGTAAACTACCCGGCGGGTCGCTGGATCGACCGTCTCCACACCATGATAGAGCACCAACCAGCCCCGTTCGGTCCGCACCGGCGGCGTGGATCCGCCAATCCGGTTGTTTTCCCACTTGAACTCCGGTCGGATGACCAGCTCTGGCTCGGTCCACGTCTTCAGGTCCGTTGAATAGGAAATTCGGATCGAGGGGTACTCTTCACTGTGACCGGTGTCCGTATCTACGAATCCGATTGGACGCCTGAGCAGGGCAAACCGGTTGCCAATTTTCTCGGGGAACAGGATGACATCCCGATCGTCGATCTCTTCCGGGGTGACCCATCCCAAGAATTCCCAATGCAGCTGGTTCTTCGATACGGCGATCCCCGAGCGGGTCTGGTTCTTGTCGGCGGATGGATCGAAGCCGGGGAAGCGGCCCTGGGAAGCATCCGGAACGCCCAGCCCGGTTGGATAGATGTCCCAGGCGAAGCGGCGAAAGGCAAATGTCATATAGTACGTGTCCGCGATCTTGACCACGCGTGGATCCTGGACGCTGCCGTATTTCGAGCCAACCATCTCCGGCGTCAGGATGGGGAGGTTCGAAAGGTGCCGGAAATGGATGCCATCCTCGCTCTCCAGCAGCCCCACGAAACAGTGGTGCGGGCGCAGGGACCCGGCAGTGCGCTCGTACAGGTAAAAGTGGCCATCCTCATAGAGGGCACCGGGGTTGTAGGCGTTGCTCATGCGCCAGTCCCATTGGCCGGGCCAGATGATCGGATTTTCAGGGCAGCGGGTTATTTTGAATGGCATGCTTGATCCTCCTCGATCTCCGGCCGCATGCAGGCAGAGGGCATACGTCAGTCGTAGCTGCTAATCGATGATCGGCAGCTACTTCCAATATCTTTAAATGATTTGGAAGTAGGGTTCATTCCCTGGAGTGCGTTTGAATTATAGTACAGGAGGATCGGCAAAAACAAAGGCCCCAGTTTCCCGGGGCTGGATTGCTCGTTTTCAAAGGGACTTGAGCAGCGTCTGGCGTGGATGCACCTGCATCTGTATTCCGTACCGCGGCCGGAGTGTGACGACCGGCTGGGGTTCGATGGTCTGGTCCGCAGCCAGTTCCAGGTCATATCTCTGGATGATCATCGCCAGGATTAACGTGGCTTCCATCAATGCAAAACTGTTGCCGATGCAAAGGCGCGGCCCGCCGCCAAAGGGGAAATAGGCATAAGGGTGCCGGCCGGCTGACCGCTCCGGGGAGAAGCGCTCCGGGTCGAAGGCTTCCGGGTCCTCCCAAAAGGACGGGTGGCGATGAGTGATGTAAGGGGTAAGTGCGACGTTGACTCCGGGCAGAATAGGGTATCCGCCAATCTCGTCCGGTGTCAGCGGCGTGCGCGCAATTGTCCACACACTTGGATAGACTCGCAGGACCTCATCAATCACCATGCGGGTGTACTTGAGGTTGGGTACATCCTCGAGCGTGGGCACGCGCCCTTGCAGGACCGCATCCACCTCGGCGCACAGCCTGCGGACTACTTCCGGATGTGCTGGCAGCAGGGAGTAGGTCCAGGAAAGCGCATTGGCCGTTGTCTCATGGCCTGCCAGGTAAATTGTGATCACCTCGTCACGCAACTGCAGGTCGGTCATCTGCTCCCCCGTCTCTTCATCGACCGCCTCGAGCAGCATGGTCAGCAGGTCATCGAACGGCTCTCCGCTTTTTCGACGCTGTTCAATCACCTGATAAATGATCGCATCCAGCGCCTGCAGGGCACTCCAGTAGCGGCGGTTGCGCGGGGTCGGCAGACTTGAAAGGTCGATCAACTCCCAGAAGCGCTCATTGGTGCGCTCGAGCACTACCGGCAGATTGCGGCTGATTGCTTCTGAAAACCCGGTTGCCTCTGTGCTGAACATCGCCCGGCTGACTATTTCGAGTGTGACGCGCATGAACTCGCTGGCCACGTTCAATTCCTGGCCGTTTTGTGCGTTCGCTTCCCACCGCATGAGCATGTCCTCTGCGGCTGTGGTCATTACCGCAGCAAATGTCGCCAGGTGCTTGCGGTGAAAGGCAGGCTGGATCAACCGGCGCTGGCGCAGCCAGTATGGTCCGTCGCTCGTCACCAGGCCGTTGCCGAGCAATGGTTTGAGCTTTTCGTAGTTGGGACCTTTCTGGTAGTTGCGGTGATTCCCCTGCAGCACATACTGGACATGGTCCGGATGACTGAGCAGGTAGAATTTTTTATTCCCGACATGGAAATAAGCAATGTCCCCGTACTGCTGGAATGTCTTGAAAAAGAAATTCAACGGTTCCTTCAACAGACTGGCCGTGGTCCCGATTAATGGCAAACCCTTGGGGCCGGGGGGGACTTTTTGTGGGTTGCTCGTGTGGGGTAAAGCGATTGTGTCAGCCATATGCGCTTCCTTGTAAACGTTAGAGTGAGCTGGGAATATAATAAATATTATCTATATTATCAAATATCAATATTAAAACAAGTGGGAAAGAAGGGGGATATATCCTTAACGCCAAGTTAGAAAGTCCTTATTAATCAAATGAAGCCTCCCCGGGTTGAACATCCAAATGAATTAGCGCGCCAGCTTCAACAGCACCAAGCTGTCCTGGCTCACCGGTGGCCAGCCTCTCGCTCCGCGGACAACCACGCATGGGCACCCTGCCGATGAAAACTCGACCCAGGCGACCTCTGCAAGCCAGACCGTTGTTCTGTTCGTCTCTGTCTAGGCAAATCAGGCACAAAGAGCATTCGACAGTGCCGCTGGATATCGCGTACAATAAACTACATTGGACATTCCTTTGTCTTCCAGTAGGCGTATCTCTTGGGTCCAATTTACGTCATAGAATATGAAAACGGTGGATGGCCGGGATTTATTGCAGAGAGCTCAACAATTTGAAGAGCAGGCACTGGCGGAAATCTATGATCGCTGGAGCCCAGCACTCTATCGATATGCCCTGCGCTTGCTGGGAGAGGCCGACCTCGCGGAGGAGTGCGTCGCCGAAACTTTTAGCCGCTTCCTGGAGGCCTTACGCCAGGGCAGCGGGCCCCAGGATTATCTCCAGGCCTATCTCTACCGCATTGCGCACAACTGGATTACCGATCATTACCGACGCAGTTCCCCGATGCTCCTCCCGCTGGACGCGGAATTGAACGAGGATGTCGATCACGAACCCTCCCATCTTGTAGCCCTGGAAATGGAACACCGTCAGGTCCGGGCAGCCCTGAGCTATCTAACTCCAGATCAACGCCAGGTCATCATGCTTAAATATGTCGAAGAATGGGATAACGAGGAAATCGCCGCGGCCTTGAATAAACCCATCGGGGCGGTCAAATCCCTGCAGCACCGTGCCCTGGAGAGCTTACGACGGATTTTGCTCCAGCAAGAGAAGAAGCAGCCATGAAAAAGACCGATAAGGATTTGGAACTTCTCTTTGAAAGCTTCCGGGAGGTGCCTGGGCGGGCTGCTCAGGCGGCAGTCAATGGCCGCACCGCTTTCCTTGAACAGGCGCGTGTACTGCGAATGCATTCCATCCAACAAGCGTCTGGTCCGCTCCGGGCGAAAACTCACTCCTCGACTGCCCCTCTCTTGGGGAGGAGGTGGTCCCCGGTCTTAATCACACTGCTTGCGTTGGTTTTTTCCCTGGCTGTTTTATTTGGCGCAGGGGCAGCGACAGTTTATGCTGCTCAGGGCAGCCTGCCCAATGAGACGCTTTATCCACTTAAAACCTTGAGTGAGGACGCTTTTCTTTCCCTGACGTTATCCCCGCAGGCCAGGCTCGATCTGACGCTGGATTATACCGACCGCCGGCTTAATGAAATTGCTGGACTGCAATCTGCCGGGCAACCAATCCCACAAATGGTTGTCGATCGTTACCAGGGCGAATTAGATCAGGTTCTCGTCTTGGCCGCGGGAATGGATAATAAGAGCTTACCCCTATCCCTGGAGCAGGTTTCTGATCATGCTGCGGGTCAATTACAGAAAGTTACCATACTCGTGAAGACTGATTCTGCCCTTCAGAATGTATATGCCCGCCTTCAGGAACAGGTCCAGCTGGTTGAACTGGGAAAATCGAACCCGGATGGGTTCCGCCTGGATGTCACCCAACAGGTTAAAGGGGACAACCGCACGCAAAACAGTGACAGGTCTACCCTAAAAGGAACCCCTGTCCCGCCGGGAATGGACAAGAATCCTGGTGGGGACAATTCAGGGCAGCCGTCTGGACGAAGGCCGGACCATACCCGGGATCATGAGCCGACGAGAATGCCCAGAGGTCACCGGCCGTGAGTAATTTACCTGCGAAAGTCTCCTGGTTTCAAGAAGAAAGCGCCATGCAGTTTAGGAAAATCTTCTTTCTCGTTTTCCTGCTCGCTGGATGTACTTCTGGCACAATCTCCACTCCAAGTTTGGCGCCAGCTCAAACTGCGTCCCCCTCTTCGAGCCCATTACTGGCTTCAACACCGCTGAGGATGACCACCGGTCCGTTTAGCCTGACCATCTTCTCGCCTGCGGACCAGTCGACGGTATCCCTGCCGCAGGTGGATCTAAACGGGGAAGTCTCCGAATCTGCGGTTCTGACAGTAAATGGAGATACCTATGTCCTCGACAAAGGTGCCTTTAAACAACCGGTTTCCTTGCAGCAGGGGCTTAACCTAATCCAGATTGTCGCCAGCGACATGGACGGGAACGAAGTCGATTTGACCCTCACCATCACTTACCAACCCTAAGAGAAAGAGATACATTCATGAAAAAGTCCTGGATCTTTGTAACGTTGATAACGCTGTCAGCCGTGCTTCTGGCCACCTTGAATGTAATGGCTGGATCGGCGGATCCTGTTTCATTACTCAGGGGACCCGAGCACACGCCTCGCGTCCACGCGAACTCAAGTCGGAACTCCCGGATTTCCTGATGGTAAGGATAAAAACCACGGTAGAGGAAATCCCCCGGGGAGGATGCCCGATAATTTTGAGGGCACCATTGCCGCGGTCGACCCGAGCAGCCTGACACTGAACCTGAAAGACGGCTCAAGCCAGGTATTTGTCCTCACCCCGGACACCAGGGTCAACATTCCCGGTCTGGGCCACAAAGCAACTGTGGCAGATTTGAAGGTCGGCGATAACGTATCCGTCCACGCCTCAAGGGGGGAAACAGGCGCTCTCCTCGCCAGCATGATCGATGTGGAAATGCCAAAGCCAGAGCAGAAGCATTATGATGGCATCGTTACCGCCTACCTGCCTGGGGTCAGCCTCAGCATCCAGGATAAGGAAGGGGCCTCCTTCTCTTTCCTGATCACCAGTGAGACCAGGATCATGCTCGGTCCGAAGGATAATCCCGGAGAGCTCGCCGTAGGCGCAAGCGTCTCGGTCGACGCCTTACAGGATGCAGCCAGCGGCTCCCTCACGGCAATAATCATCGTCGTCCATCCAAAAGAACCAAAAGAACCGGAGAATTACCACGGCACAATCGCCTCCGTCAACGCCAGCAGCCTCACATTGACATTGAAAGATGGCTCGACCTTAACATTTGCAATGAATGCAGACACAAAGGTGAGGATCCCTGACCTGGGCCACAATGCAACCATTGCGGACCTGAAGGTTGGCGATGTCGTCACCGTACGGGCTTCCCAGGACAACACTGGTGCCCTGGTCGCCCTGGAAATCATGGTGGAGCCTGGTAAGCCGGATTTCATGCATCACGTGGGCACTGTCACCGACTACCAGCCGGGGGTCAGCATCACCATCCAGGATAAGGACGGGAACCCCTTCACTTTCCTGGTTACCGACCAGACCAAGATCCTCCCACCTGACCGCGCCAGCCAGCTGGCTGTCGGGGTGATAGTGACCATCGTCGCCCCGCGAAGTACAGAGAGCGGCACCCCCACTGCAATGGTGATCGTCGTTCATCCACCCAGGCCATGTGATACCGACGATCCCGAACACGGCTCGACCTGCACGGCAACATCAACCGCAACTTTTACGCCCACAGATACCCTAACGTCGACAGCCAGCGCAACCCCCACCGACACAGCTACCCCCACACCCTGAAGCAGCTCTGTCGAGATCCGTTGAATCAGTTCAACCAGTCCCTGGTACGGCCTGCGTACCAGGGATTTTTTTATTGGCCCGAACCAGATCGGCTTCCCAGACCCTGTTTGGACAGGTTTATCCGGGTTCGCCCCAAGTTTTTAGTTGTTGGATTGATGGCCGTGGAAGCCTGGGGATGGTTGAGATCCAGGCAGGCATAGGAGGTTAAGGGGATTGTGAAATGGGGTGGAGAAATATAAACTAAAAAGGTCTCTATTATCTTGAAATTCAGCGGAGGTTTTTTCCCATGCCGACTGTTCCCGATTATTTAGAATTGATCGCCAGTGGGCTGCCCGCGTCCTCCAGTCCCAGGAAGGTGGTTGTTGTCGGGGCGGGAGTCTCCGGCCTGGTGGCAGCCTATGAACTCAAGCATGCCGGGCATAAACCGGTTGTGCTCGAAGCAACCCAGCGGGTTGGCGGCCGGGTCCACACCTTGTGCGAATCGTTCTCCGATGGTCTGTATGCCGAGGTTGGAGCCATGCGCATCCCGCGCACCCATAAGCTGACCCTGGCTTACATCGACAAGTTTGGCTTAAAGACCCACGATTTCACCATGGATAACCCACAGGCTTATTACTATATTGGAGGTCGTAAGCTGCGGATTGCCGAGGCACAGGCAAATCCTGACCTGCTCGGTTTCGAGCTGGCCCGCCACGAGCGCGGACAGACTGCTGGCCAGCTGTGGTTAAAAGCACTCAAACCGCTGTTTGCCGAGCTCGAAAAAGACGGGGATGCCGCCTGGGATTCGATCGTTGAGCGCTACGATGACTATTCCACGCGTGAATTCCTCGAAGCCAACGGCTGGTCCGAGGGAGCGATCGAAATGTTTGGACTGCTCGAGAACCAGGAAGCCCTGATGAATTCCTCGTTCCTCGAGCTCTTCCGGGAGGAATCAGGCAGGTATTACACCGACATGGTGGAAATCGAAGGCGGGATGGACCGTCTGCCGCACGCCTTCCTGCCGGCGCTGACCGGCGACATCCGTTTCGGTTCAAAAATGATTGCCGTTGACCAGTCGCCGGATGAGGTTACCATCCATTACCAAACTCCCGCGGGACGTTTCAAGGAAAGTGGTGATTATGCCATCATCACCGCCCCATTCCCCGTGCTTCGTCACATTGAAGCTCTTAAACCGTTCAGGCGTTCCAAGCAGCGTGCCATCCGCGAGCTGCATTACGATGCCTCTGCAAAAATCCTGTTCCAGTGCCGGCGCCGTTTTTGGGAGGAAGACGATGGCAGCTTCGGCGGCGGCACGATTACCGACCTGCCCATCCGCAACCTCTATTACCCGGACCATGGGCGGGAGAGAGGCCGCGGAATAATCCTGGCGAGCTACACCTGGTCAGAGGATGCCCAGCGTTGGGGATCGCTGTCCCCAACCGAACGAATTGTCCAGGCACTCGAGGATGTGTCCCAAATCCACCCGCAGATATTCGATGAGTTCGAAGTGGGGGCCTCGCATATGTGGCATGACGACGAGTTCGCCGGCGGCGCCTTTGCTCTCTTCGAACCGGGACAGCAGACTCTGCTGTACAAGGAAATCATTGAACCCGAAGGTCGCATTTACTTTGCCGGAGAACATACCTCGCTTCACCACGCCTGGATCCAGGGGGCAATCGAATCAGGATTGCGCACCGCCAATGAGATCAACCGTTTGAGTTTAGGAAAAGGATAGGGCAAACCTCTGCTTGGCGCTCAGGCGGGCTATCTGGCAAAAGCGTGCTGCTCAATCTAGCCATACAACAGGGTGAAGGGTGAGGTAGTGCGGATTAAGAGGGGGAACAACTGTTGAAATATGAAGAGGTTCTTTATTCACAATATTAACCGGATGGAGAACCAGCCTCCGGCCCACAAGAACGTACAACGCACGTTTTCTTATGAGCAGGAGTCGGACAGCAGGTCGCCTGGAGAATAATCCATTTGCGAACAAACCCTCCTGGACGGCTTCAGGGTAACCAGTCGGCCTGAGGGAAGAAAGCTGTTATACCCGACGTGTGTCAGTGTTGCAATAAGGGCAGAGCAGGTGATTGACCGAAACGGGAAAGGACAGCTCGGCCCCACATTTGCCACAGGGCACCGCACCACCGCTGATGTCGAGAGTGTGACCGCAGCTCTCGCAGACTACATTCCGGGCACCGGTAAGGGTGATGATCTCGGCCCCACACGCGCCGCACTTATGGGAGTTGGTCTGCTGGGGCTTGAACTCGTCGTATTCGGCGTCGAGCCCAAACAGCTTCAAAAGCCGCTCGCCATCCTCAGGCGACAGGTGGGGAAGCCAGCCCTGGCAGAAGGTCGAATACTCCATCCGCAGGGCAACGGCAGAAGGCGCCTTGTCCGGATCCATATTGTCCACGCCGGTCTGATGCAGAAGGGCATAGGTGAGTTCCATCTGCTTCTTGAACAACTCGGCATAAGGCCAAAACCCGCCGGTCACCATCCAGGCGCCATTAGGCGTTGGAATTCGCTGGAGGGAGGCGACCAGCGCAGCCATCTGTGCGTCGAGCGGAGCCTGCCGGGGGTCGAAATCCTTCGTGACCGCACACTCGGCGAGATAGGAAATGAGCTGGTCGCGAAAGGCGGCATCACTCTTTGCCCGGGGCGAAACAGCCATGGGGCATTCCTGGACCCACTGGGAAAATACCTGGCGGTACAACTCACGGCAGCCATCCCGGTCCCCATGTGCCCTGGCCTGCGCCATGGAGCCCTGCACTGGAGCGATTAGGCGGTGGAATACAGTATTGGTGAGCCCGGCGTTTGTATCGGCATTGGCGATGCGGAAGTCGTAGTCGATCAACGAGCCGCAAAAGTCACAGTATATGTAGGCAGTCGTCGACGGCAGCGATTTAGGTGCACCGCATTGGCTGCAGCTGACCCGCTTAATAAATTGCGAGTGGGCTTTCAATGAGGCTGGCAGGTTGTCGACGGGGCGTGGAAGTCCAGCAGGGGCCGTCGTTGGCTGTGGCGACCCGCTGGGCTCTGCTTGCACTTTCTTCTTGAATAAACTCATGGGAACCTCTCTCGTAGTCGATACGGATAATTGCGTTATTTTACAGCGATTCCCGATTTCGGGGTCACCGTATATGCACTACATATTGCAATCTTTTTCGGAAAGAGAACTTCCCAAACCTGGCTGACCTGATGTGAATTTTTTCTTTGGAGTCATCTAAGATATGGTTTGAAAAGATCAAACTCTGAAAAAGCGCGAGGCCTATAGCCATCATGGCGTTATTCCAGGTGGGCGGACCCAGGCAGTTGCGGAAGAATGAACAATATCGTTTCAGCGGATGAACAGATGCCTGAGAAGCTTTGACCGGTTCCGATCGGCTTTGTCAGTGCTCGGCTGTGATCGTTTTATCGGAATGCAGGTTGCGCAAGGTGACCGCTCCCAGAGCGGCAGCGATCAGGGCGGCCAGGCCGCCCAATGCCAGCCCCCAGCGTGCCCCGGCTGCTTCGGCAAACCAGCCGACGAGGGGCCCGCCGAGGGTAGTAGAGCCCAGGAACGCCATCGACCAGAATGCCATGACCCGGCCGCGCATTTGCGGTGAGCTTTCCAGCTGCAAGGTGCTGTTGCCGAGCGAGGAGAAGTTGATCGAGCAGATTCCCACCAACACCAGAGCTGCCCCTGAGAGCAGCAGGCTTGGCATGAAGGCAGCCGCCAGAACCGCCAGCCCAAACAGCAGGGAGGCACCGACCAGTTTGTAAGGCTTGATGCCTTTCCGGCTGGCGAAGAAAATCCCTCCGATCGCCGCCCCGAGCCCCATAGAAGCGGATAGGAAAGCATAACTGCTGGCATCGCCCTTGAATGTGAACTGGGCGATCAGCGGCAGGCTGACCTGGAATTCAAAGGTGAGCGTACCGATGATGGCCATCATCAACAGGGTTGAGCCGAGGATTGGCGTGGAGACCACGTACTTGAAACCTTCCTGAAGCTGGCCCCTTGCGCGCGGCACCGGCGGGGTGGGGAGCAGTTCGTTGGCGCGCATCATGCCGAGCATGATCACCACGGCAGCGTAAGATATTCCGTTGATAATGAAACAGGGTGCCAGCCCGAAAGCGGCGATCACCCCCCCGGCGATGGCCGGTCCGATGATGCGGGCCAGATTGACCAGGGTCGAATACAATGTAACCGCGTTCCTGAGGTTGTCTGGTCCGACCAATTCAATGTAAAAGGTCTGGCGGGTGGGGTTATCGAATACGGTGACCATGCCCAGACAAAAGGCCAGGATATACACCATCCAGACCTTTACCAGACCGGTCGCCACCAGTACGCCCAGGATCAAGGCCAGAACGCCGGAAATGGATTGGGTGAAGTAAAGGATTTTTCGTTTGGAAATGCGGTCAGCGATGACGCCGCCATACGGGCCTAGAAACAGGATGGGCAGATACTGCAAGGCGGTGGTGATCCCCAGAGCAGCTCCGGAGTTGGTCAGCTTGAGGACCAACCAAGCCTGGGCGATCGACTGCATGAAGGTTCCGGAGGTGGAAATAATTTGCCCAATGTAATACAAGCGATAATTGCGAACATACAGCGACGAGAAGGTCCCCTGGCTGAATTGTCGTAGGTGACTGTTTAGATGTTCCATGATCCGGTCGGTTTATACCTGTAGGTTGAACAATTATACTAGCCATCGCTATCCATCCTGGATTGATGGCCGGCACAGTTGTTCAATTACTGTCGCCTGGGGCCATAAAAACCCCTCTCCAGTTCAAGTCTGGGGAGGGGTTCCATGTAAATGGGAGCTGGATCAGTCCGGCCGAACAGTAAAAGTCCGGCCGTCGCGTTGGCAGATCAACTGCAGGGCATTGCGTGCCGAATTTGCGGCCGTTGGCACGCCTCCGCCCGGCTCCACCCATTGGCCGATCATGAAGAAGTTCTCCAACCCGGGCAGGGTCTTGCTCATTGCCTTACCCGCCATCTGCATTGCCATAGTGTGCGGGGTAAGCTGCCAGCCCTCCATCGAGCCTTGCCAATTGCCGGTGTAGCGCTCGTAAGTCAGGGGGGTGGCCACGTCGATTACCTCCACCTGGGCCTGGATTCCGGGAATGATGCGCTCGAGCTGGCCCAGAATGGTTAGGGCGACCTGTTTCTTCTCCGCGTCGTAGCGCTCCGGTTCAGCTTCGAATGGTTTCCAGTAGTCGTAGTTGCACGGGTACATCACCTCGATCACCGACTTGCCCTGGGGGGCCAGGCTGGAGTCGTAGCAGAAATGCTTGACCCCGATGAAACTGCGCTCCTCGCCGGCGATGTTAATCGGTTGCTCCAGGGGGTACATGGCCATGTGCGGCCGATCGGACAGGTCACATTTCACGCCCAAAGAGACCTGCACGAGGGGGCGGAAGATGGACAGCTCGCGATAGTAGCCGCGGATCTCATCGTTAACGTATTTGCCTTCCAGCATCTTGAAGATGGTGGCGTAGCCGTCAGCAGCCGAGATGATCACGTCGCCACGCAGCTCACGGCCGTCCTCCAGGCGAACGCCTACCGCGCGCCCGTTTTCCACCAGGATTTTCTCCACCCTCGACTTGTAGCGGATCTCGCCTCCCAGGTTGAGATAGCGTTTCTCGATGTTCTGCGCAAAGCGCAGCGATCCCCCCAGGGGGTAGCCAGCGTTGCGATCGTTCATATAAGCCAGCATCATCAGGACGGCCAGGGCGGGGAAGTCCGGGATGTTCATCACCAGGGCAGGAAAGGCTGCCTGCAGCAGCGGCGACTGGAACTGCGCCGTAAACTCTTCCAGGGTCATCGCCCCATATTTCTTGAAGAGGCTGATGATGGGCAGCATCCTGGGGAGGGAGAGCAGGGCTTGGATAGCCATGGTCAACTTGCGCGGATCGGCCTGTGGCGGATTGAACCTGGAAAGCTTGCGGATCGCGTCCGCCATGGTGCGGATCATCCGGCTGTCTTCAGGGGCGAGCTCGAGCAGGTGATGCTCCAGCCTGTTGACGTCCGTGTAGAAGATCAGGGTCCGCCCGTCCCGACCGGTATAGTGCAGGTACTCCGCGTGGTTCACGATCTGCTTGCCCTCCAGCGCACCCAGCTCCTTCCATAAGTTGCTCATCAATTTGCCTTCGCCCGATCCAACCAGCCAGTGGATGCAGCCGTCGAAGGTGTAGCCATTGCGCTGCCAGGAGGTGCACAATCCCCCCGGGAGGCTGTGCAGTTCGACGATAAGCGAATTGTAGCCGTTCATCTGGGCATAACAACCCGCCGCGAGCCCGGCGATGCCTCCGCCAATAATCAGGATGGATTTCTTTTGCATGGGAATACTCCTCAAGATTAGAATGAATTTGCTCGCTATTGAAAAACCAGTCGTATCATACAACGGGTCCAGATTCCCGGCCTATTCTCGAGCTAACTGCTGGCTATCAATCCGGCAACAAATCAACCCTGCTGGACCAGTTGATTCAAAAATGCCACTTGGTATGGACCTGGAACACCTGCGGGTTCGCACCTAAGTCTAGCTCGGATGAGGCTTTTATCGTAAATGGCTCCTATCTTTTTGTCATGGCCAGGCTAACCTCTGCGATGCCCTTTTTGGGATTTCAAGTCAATTTAACTTCGTACTATTATGTTGGATCGAAATGGATTGCCAACGTATAATGATATCAACGTCAATCGATCCCGGGGTTAGATCCCATGGGCATTCCAACCGCATTTGATGAAAGAAATCAACGTACAAGTAGCGACAAATCTGGACAGGAATCATCGGAGCCCGGGTCGCGATTGGCCATTTCTGCCTCCAAAAGGGACCTTCCCTGGCTCAAGGCTCGGATGCAACCGAAAAACTGGACGATTTGCGTGTGGCTCCGGGTAACCGGCTGGAGAAACTTTCCGGCGACCGTGCTGGGCAGTACAGTATCCGGATCAACGACCAATGGCGCATCTGCTTTCAATGGCGAGAATGGAATGCCTATGAGGTCGAAATCACGGATTACCAATAGGAGATGACGATGAGCGAAAAAATTGAGCCGGTGCATCCCGGAGAAATCTTGCTGGAAGAATTCTTCAAACCAATGGGACTCAGCCAGTATCAGCTGGCGAAGGACATCAACGTTCCTGCGCGTCGCATTAATGAAATTGTACATGGCAAACGTTCCATTACTGCTGATAGTGCCCTGCGATTGTCCCGCTATTTTGGGATGTCCGAGAATTTCTGGATGAACCTACAGGCGCGTTATGATCTGGAAATTCAGAACGATCGGCTGGCTGGACGGTTGGAGCGCGAGGTCCGTGTGTATGCGGCTTCCCACGCGGGATAGTTCAGGAGAGCGGTCAAATGGCCCACCTAAAGAGAGATCGGATCGAGACACTTGCCAACCTTGCTTCCAAAGTTTCCGTTGGATATGAATTTTAAATGCGCCGGGGGAAAACCAACGCCACCTCCGGAAATCATTCCACAATAAATTGGCGGGGAACTATAACTTAAAGCATCCTTACCTGCCCCAACTTTCTTGGAGCCTATTACGTCTCGCAGATAGGTTCAGAGAAGAAAGGTGATCTAAAATGTCCCTAATCTTGAGACACAATTTCTGGATCTTTCTAATCCTCCTGGCTGCTTGTGGAATTACTGGCCCTCAACCGGCCGGCAAAGCGACAGAGACGATCGTGACAACGGTCATGCCTTTCCCTCAAACCCCGACTTCCGCGCCGATGTTCACTCCTTTCCCAACTTTTGTGCCTGCTGGCCCGACTCCTTTGCCAACGCTGCTTCCAAAGTTTCCATTGGATGGGTATGTCATGGTCTTTGTCAAAGATGGCGACTTGTACTTTCAGGATGGGAATAATTCTCCGATCAAGTTAGCCCATATTGAAACAAAAAACGGATTTCCTGATTCTCCTGGACTTTCTGACGATAATCAAAAGGCTGTTTTCGTCCAAGACGATGGGAGCGTTGACTCGATCAATACGGATGGAACCAAGGAACGGACTGTTATTCCAAATGGCTGGCTGGATTCATTCTTACCGGGAACACAAATTGCCGGTCTTAATTTTATCCCCCACACCCACCAATTGTATGTTGAGACTGTTCAGTGTAAACCACAATCGCCTCCAGCGCTTTGTCCTACCAGCGTCTTTATTGGGAACACGGATACAGGCGAAATTAGGAAACTAGCAGACCTCGGCTCGGTTCTTGGAAACGTCCCTGGAACTGAATATTTTGAAGATCAACACACTAATGTCGTTATTTCACCCGACGGAAAGATGCTGGCAGTCGGGACAATTGATGGCGTGGAGATATTCAGCCTGGACGGCAAGATTCTTCGTCGTAATGTTTTACCTACCACTACCAGCAAACCCTACATCTCTTTTCCATACCTGTCCTGGCTGCCTGATTCAAGCGGATTGATCGTAGCCCTTTCGAATGTGATTTATCATGACTATTATTTTGGAGACATTGCTGCCTACACCGTTTGGCGCTACACGATTAGCAACAATGCTGCAGAACAAATCCTGCTCGATCCAATTCCCCCTGTAAACGGAGCTTTTCGGGTTTCCCCGGATGGAAGATGGGTTGTTTAAGGTAGTCTCAGTGATTATGAACCATCAATCTATCTCGGAAACCTTATTGATGGACAGACAAAACATTTTGGCAACGATGCAAGAAAATATTATTTCTGGAGTCCGGACAGTACAAGAATAATAATAGGGAATAGTGTTTGGTTTTCTTTTGATAAGCCGTTTGTTTACGGGGGAGATAATCCAAGCTGGATTGATTCAAACCATTATCT